>JBBJOD010000538.1:0-3667 GCA_037721715.1 Chitinophagaceae bacterium
CAAAATGACTGACGCAGTTATCCACAAAAAAGTTGTGGGTAATGACAAGTCCTGGGAGGGGCGAGGGGTGGGTGCAGCAATCTCCATAACAATTCATTTCTCTTTCTTCACCTCCCCACCACTCATATCGTTATATATCGGGTTCACGTTTATCGAAAACTTGTATTTGTCCCCCCGGTAAAAACTCCTTTCTATTTCAATCACTTTTTCTCCTGTCGTCAGCACGCTATCCAACACAAAAACTGGTATGGAGCTTTTTGTATCAAAATTGTTTCCCGCTTTATCAGGCGATAGTATATCAACACTTAATGTCTGCTTAACATCAGTAATCTGTAAGTGGTAATTTGTTTCATAAATCCTGAAGTAAGACATCTCCGTTGGAAGTCTTTCAATTCTCGGACAAAGCGAAAGTGATATAAATCTTAATTCGTCTTTCATCAGGTCATCATCTGCATAACGCAGTTGGTGCACTTTCAGTACCGGTCCTTCGATGATGAAGTGTTTGCCACTGATCTCTGAGGATACACCGTCTTTCATGATCGTTTTCTCGAGGATAATAGTTTTTGGCGTAAATCCTTCCGCCTTTAATGAGTCATCGAAACCCCGGCGGGTAGCGTCGATAGAACCAAGTGTGCGTAACAGTTTATGCTCTGGTGTGCGGTTTAAAACAAATGTTCCTTTACCTTTTATTCTGCGACCCCAGCCTTTTGATTCAATGACCAGTAAAACTTTGCGTGCCGTTGTATTACTGATTTTATGTTTTTTTATCAGTTCGTTTTCTGATGGTATCTTATCACCCGGGAGCAGTTCACCAGATTTTATCTTCTGGATAATTCCATCACTCAGGTCAATAAACTTCGATTTCATTGTTTGTTTTGATTATCAAAATTAATGTGGCCTCTTAGTCAACCTGCCGCACTACCGGGCAAATTATATTAAAAAATGATTTTTTGACTTTCTTATATTTTAGTTTAAGTTTGAATTCTATTACTTAGTGCGTTAAGCCATATGAATAAAATCGCCCCCTGGATAATAGTCTGCCTGCTTTTTATAGCAACGGGTTTAAGTTTTCTTGACCGGCAGGTACTCTCTATGACAATCATAAAGATCCAGGCGGAATTCAATTTTACAGATGTTCAATACGGCCTTGTAAATACGAGCTTCCTGATCAGCTATGCCATCATGTTTACTGTTGGCGGGCGGCTAATGGATTCGATGGGAAGCAAACTAGGCCTGGCGATAGCGGTAACTGTTTGGTCAGTAGCAAACATGCTGCATGGGGTAATGACCGGTTTTTATCAACTGGTGGCTTTCCGCTTCCTGCTGGGCCTGGGTGAAGGCGGCTGCTTCCCTGGCTCTGCCAAAACAGTATACCTGTGGTTCGATGAAAAAAAACGTGCCTTTGCGAATGGAATAGCCATTGGCGGTGCTGCAATTGGGGCCGTGGTTGCACCTCCCCTGACCATCCTGCTTTCTAATGCATACGGATGGAGATGGAGCTTTGTTATTCCCGGTCTTATTGGTATTGCCTGGGTACTTGTATGGCTGTTGATACCCTGGGGAAAGAACCGGCATTCAACTACTGACTATGCAGCCGTTAGCCAGTCACCGCTGCCTTTCATTAGAATTCTAAAGAACAAAGAAGCCATCACTTTCATTCTTATCAGGTTCCTGCTCGACCCGGTTTTATATTTTATCATGTTCTGGGGGCCAAAGTATTTAAGTTCAGTGCGTCATATTTCTTTTGAACGGATAGGTAATCTTTTTTGGATACCCTTCCTTGCATTGGGAATTTCTAACATCCTCGGTGGCTGGCTCTCTGACAGGCTGGTGAAACACGGCGTATCTGTTAACCGTTCCAGGAAAACCGTGATGGGTATTGCAGCACTGCTTACCATCGCAGCACCGTTTATTGCAAGTGTCCAGTCGGTTGAAATGGCAGTTGCCTTGATGGCGGTAGTCATGTTTGCTCACGGCTTCTGGATAACCAATTACATTACTGCTATCTCCGATATTTTCGGTGCCAATGGTACGTCAACAGTAGTGGGTCTTTCGGGAACCGCGGGCGCTGTATCAGCGCTGCTTATTAATCCCCTTATCGGCCTGCTGATACAACATTATTCTTATACCCCGATCTGGATCCTTTCAGGTTTG
This sequence comes from Chitinophagaceae bacterium, assembly GCA_037721715.1. Taxonomy (GTDB): domain Bacteria; phylum Bacteroidota; class Bacteroidia; order Chitinophagales; family Chitinophagaceae; genus JADCRZ01. The sequence continues at coordinate 2,155 of JBBJOD010000538.1, forward strand.
TTGTATCCTTTTGCGTTTTTATTGCTGATTTATTTAATTCCAAACATCCGGCCATTGCAGTTGGAGGGACCAGGTTAATTTTTTATGATAAACATAGTGCGTTAACAAATTATTTAATATTTAAAGCTGTAAAATGGTTCATACTAGAGAAGCTGATGAAAGTATTAAGGCGGTGCCAGCGATCACCCACAGAAATCAGACGGTTGCCCGGATTGGGGTTTTTGGTGTTGGATATTATAAGTACTGGAACCAGTTCCAGGGATTACTCGAGGCGCTTCATGAGAAACAGCGCGTGTTTGTTGAAATGCTGAAGATCAATGATGTGGAGGTGGTTGATTTTGGCCTGGTAGATAACGTACAAAGCGCTTACGAACTGGTGCCTGCGTTAAAGGCTGCTAACCTCGACCTGATCTTTTGTGATATGCTTACCTACGCCACTTCCAGCACCTTTGGAATCATTATCAAAAGTATGGAGGTACCTATTGTACTCGTAGCTCTGCAGCCACAACAGGCGATGGATTATGCAAATGCTTCTACACACCAGCAACTCTATAACGACGATATTTGCTCCCTCCCCGAATTTGCGGGGGTGGCAATAAGGATGGGGAAACCTGTTCCCGATATGATCATAGGCACCTTGCATGATGACCGCAAGGCAGTGGAAGAGATAAAAAAATACTGCCAGATCGCAAAAGTTTTACACGACCTGCGAACTGCACGAATAGGACATATTGGCCATCCGATTGAAGCCATGCTGGACATGCATACCGATTCTACTATGATTACCGCCCATTTCGGCGCTCATGTTATCCAGTGCGAAGCGCATGAGATCGTGTCCTGTTATCAGAATGTTACAGTGGATGAAGTGAACAGGTCTAAGGAACGGATCCTCAATTTTTTTGACACACCTGAACCAGTGTCTGACCCTATTTCAGAAAAGCTGAAAGAGGAAGACCTGGAAACCGCCGCCTGGGTTACCGTTGCATTGGAAAAATTTGTAAAGGATAAAAAACTAGACGGGCTGGCCTATTACTACGAAGGTGAAGATGGCAGTACCACCCGCATGGTGATGTCGAACCTGATTGTAGGCAACTCTTTGTTGACGGGCGCCGGCTTTCCGATGTGCGGGGAGTCAGACATCAAGACCTGCATGGCCATGCTGATTATGGACCGGCTAGGCATTGGCGGTAGCTTCGCCGAATTTCACCCGGTAGATTTCAAAGAAGACTTTGTGCTGGTTGGCCATGATGGCCCTCATAATATAACTATTGCGGAAGGTCGCCCGGTTCTTCGCAGTCTGAAGAAATACCACGGTAAGCCCGGTTTTGGCGCCGGGGTGGAGTTCAAGATCAAGGAAGGCCCCATCACCATGCTGAGCATCAGTTCTACCTATAGTGGTCAATTTAAATTTGTGATCGCAGAAGGTGAATCAGTGTCCGGGCCCATTCCGCCCACAGGAAACACCAATACCAGGGGATTTTTTAAGCCTAATGTTAGAACTTTTTTATCTCGC
>JBBJOD010000539.1:0-3666 GCA_037721715.1 Chitinophagaceae bacterium
CGTCCTACCTATACCCTCAAAGAGACCACAACAGTAAACACATATCCATATGCAGTTACTGTCTCGGCCAACTCGGTAACCGTCTTAAAACTTAGTGGCCCGGCTCCACAAGGAAATGGAACGGAAATAAAATTAATCAATAACCCTGTGAGAGGTATTGCGTATATTTCAGTCAGCGATATACGGTATACTCCGTTATTTGTTGATTTGTACGATACCAAAGGTTCATTACTTAAAAGATATCCACAGATTAATACAAACGGCACCCTACCGATTGATGTAAATGGTTTTCCAACCGGTATTTACTTTTTACGTTTTACCTCTCCTGCTTCGCATCAAACCATAAAAATTTTTAAAAATTAAAGTGAAGGCGGTTACTGAGATTTGACTGCACTCGGGTCCCCTAAGGAGTCAAAAATCATTACGAACTTCGCTGTCAAAACGAATATCCTGGCAGATGCTCATTGAAACCAGGTGCTTTCAGCAGACTTCGTTACCGACCTGCACCATTTGCATGTTTGGCTATCACTTTACTTCAGAACACACGCTTAGTAACTTCAACAATACTAGAAAGAAAATTGCTTAAAATTTGGTTTATAAAATAAACTAGTTTAGGTTTGAGATAAATTTACAGTCGTGCAAAAAGTGTATTATTTTTTTACCTTGTTATTAACTACCTGTGTGGCAAACGCCCAGACTGTCGTAAGCGGTAACGTAAAAGATAACAAAGGGAGACCAATTTCAGGAGTAAGTGTGACTATTAAAGACTCTTATGATGGCGGAACATCCGATTCTTTGGGAAGGTATTCTTTTAAAACTTTGGAGCAAGGTGAAAAAATAATATTAGCTAGTTGTATTGGCTACTATCCCGCTACTCAAAAAGCTCTACTCGCAGGTGCGGGTACTTCACTGCATGTCATCATGAAAGAAGAGCCTAACGAGTTAAAAGCGGTGGTGATTACCGCAGGTACTTTCGAAGCCAGCGATACAAAACGAACAACGGTACTGAACCCTATTGATATTGTAACCACGGCCAGCGCAAATGCAGATGTTACCAGTGCCATCCGGACGCTGCCGGGCGCACAACAGGTAGGCGAAAGCGAGGGGTTGTTTGTGCGCGGCGGTACTGCTGGGGAAACGAAAGTATTTATTGACGGCACGCTGGTAAATAATTTCTTTTTCAGCAGTGTACCCGACATAGCCCAACGTGGCCGCTTTTCTCCGTTTCTGTTTAAGGGAACTGTGTTCAGCTCAGGCGGGTATTCTGCCCAGTACGGCCAGGCTATGTCATCAGTGCTGCTGCTAGAAAGCATTGACCTGCCCGAACGTAGCTCTGGCAATCTTGGAATTTCAACTGTTGGAGTCAATGGTGGCTATCAACGACTGGCCAAAAATAAAAAGTCGAGTTGGGGTTTTAGTTACAGCTACACCAACCTTTCGGCTTACTTCAAAATTGTAAAGCAAAGACCTGATTATTTCCACGTGCCAGAATTCCAGAACAGTGATTTTAACTACAGGTTGAAAACATCAAAAACAGGCATGCTTAAATTTTACGGATATACGAATGTAAGTAACCTGGGAGTAAGAAGGCCTGATATTGATTCATCAGGGTTAAAAGATGCTTTTGGCCTGAAAAACTTCAACCTCTACGGCAACCTTTCCTGGAAAGAGAAATTGGGTAAACATTGGAGGATGAACCTTGGCTTGTCTTACAGTACCAACACAGACAAAATAATTAATGAATTACAAGACCAGTTCAATAGTAAGCAAGGGATAGTACGTTATCCTTTTTCACAGAAAAATTTTAATATAAAAGCCAATGCACAGCTGGCTGTCATTAAAGCTGTATTTGAAAGGAGGCTGAAAGGCTTAAGCATGTTCAGGGTAGGCGGAGAATATATTTATAATAAGGATAACAGCAATTTTTCGAGTGACTCAATTGTAAACGTACTGACAACATCTTCAGATAACCTCAAGGCCGCATTTACAGAAGTTGACATCTATGTGACTAATGACCTCGCGGCCAAGATAGGAACTAGGTTAGAACATTCATCTCTTTTAAACAGAGCCAATATTGTACCGCGTATCTCACTGGCATATAAGCTGGGTGAAGCCGGCCAGGCTTCCCTTGCCTATGGAAAATTTTATCAGAAGCCGGATAACAGTTTCTTTACAAGGCCTTACCTGTTTAACCGATTGCAATACAGCATGGCTACTCACTATATTGCCAACTACCAGAAAGTAACGCGGAATTATACACTAAGGGCAGAAATTTTTTATAAAAAATACCACGACCTCATCAAGACCTCCCCGGTAAAAAACAATTATGATAGCCTGAGCAATACCGGTTATGGCGATGCAAAAGGATTTGAGCTTTTTTTGAGAGACCGTAAAACATTTGAAAATGTAGATTACTGGGTATCTTATTCATACCTCGATACAAAGAGGGATTACCTGAATTACCCCACTGCCATTCAACCAAATTTCGCTGCCAGGCATACAACTTCCCTGGTTGTTAAAAAATTCGTCACATCTTTGAAAACGCAGTTCAATGCCTCTTATACATTCGCCACCGGGCGACCATATTATAACATCAGGTATGATCAGCCCTCGAATAAATACCGGATTTTTGACCAGGGCAAAACAATCAATTATAATAGTCTGAGTTTCAGCGTAAATTATTTGCCGAATATAGGTAAAACCGGATCCAGCAAATTCACGGCATTTGTATTTTCAATTACAAATGTGTTAGGTTCAAAACAAGTATTTGGATACAATTATTCTTACAATGGAATAACCAAAGAAGCCGTCACGCCAGCTGCAGGCAGATTTATATTCCTGGGTTGTTTCCTGAGCTTTGGTGTTGACCGTTCGGAGGATATAATAAATAGTAACCTGTAAAGCGGCCAGTAAATGCGGCCGGTATTTAAATAAAAATTAAACAAAACTTACGATGAAAAAGATCTTATTGGTATTAGCCATAACAGCATCAGCAACTGTTTCATTTGGCCAAAACGAAAAGTATGAAAAAGCGATGCAATCGAATATCGCTATGCTGGATTCTGCTATGGTGAAAGGTACCATTGCAACCTTGTCAAATAATTTTGAGCGAATTGCGGATGCCGAAAAAAACCAATGGCTTCCATATTATTATGCGAGTTATTGCACCGTAATGAGCGCCTTTACAGAAAAGGATAAAAACAAGACGGACGGTATTGCCGATAAAGCAGAAGAACTGATAAAAAAGGCCGAAGCCATAGCAGGGAAGGAAAATTCTGAGATTTGCGTTATTAAAAGTATGATCGCTTCTTCACATATGATGGTTGATCCCCAGTCACGCTGGCAACAGTATGGCCCGGCCTCTAGTTCCAACATAGAAAAAGCCAAAGCGATGGATCCCGCCAATCCGCGTCCCATATACCTTGAAGGCCAGTCAAAATTTTATACACCCGAATCTTTTGGAGGAGGAAAGGCGCCAGCAAAGGAACTGTTTACAAAAGCACTGCAAATGTTCGACACCTATAAACCTGAAAGCAACCTGCACCCCAATTGGGGTAAGGCAACAACGCAGTATTTTTTAGCGCAGACCAATTAAGCCAGGCAGGGTTTATTCCAATTTGCTGATTTACAATATGAATCAGCAAATTGCCTTTTTTTAAATCATGC
>JBBJOD010000067.1:0-13511 GCA_037721715.1 Chitinophagaceae bacterium
GTGATGCAGCGGTTTGTCATTTTCATTCTAAACTAATGCAAAAAGAGCCTAGGGTTGGCGGAGCCTGGGAGTGGCACCAGGATTATGGTTACTGGTACAAGAACGAATTTTTATTGCCGGATCAAATGAATTCTGTAATGATTGCTATCACAAAAGCAAATCGAACCAATGGTTGTTTGCAGGTACTGAAGGGGTCGCACAAGATGGGTAGGGTGGAGCACGGTTTTGCAGGGGAGCAGGTAGGTGCGTCGCAGCGTTTTGTAGACCTAGCCTTGCAAACGATGGAGCTGGTATATGTTGAAGTAAACCCCGGCGATGCCCTGTTTTTTCACAGTAACCTCTTACACAGGTCGGAAGCCAATTTGTCAGAATCCTCCGGTTGGTCAATAATATCGTGTTACAACCGCGCGTCTAATAAACCGTATAATGAAAAGAACGACTCATGTATCACTCCATTGAAGGTAGTTCCCGACGATGCCTTGCTTAACTGGGAGACAGGTGGGTTACAGGAAGAGGCAGACTTTCTTAACAAAGAAAGCGATGCAACCTTACAATAAATTGGAAATTGATGGCAAGTGTAATTTCTCTGGATACCAATACGGTATAATGGATTCCCTCTTCTAACCAAGCTGGTAAGCTCCCCCACCATCCCTCACCAAAAAATTTGTGTTGTAACATTAATTTTATAATTTTATAAAGTTAAATTACAATTCATTATTATTGAATAAAAAAATCGAACCAGGCAAGGTCATGCCGTTTGTTTCCTGGAATTGGAATTGGATATCCTATAATGATTGCTAATACCGGCCCCAGACCGCCCTATGACTCACTCACCTGAAATTTATTGCCCTTGTTGGGGTAGCAAACGTTGCCTTTTGAATGTAATCAAGAAGTGAAGGATCTACAACCGTATAACATCACGCCCATACAAAAATTAAAGAAAATGAAGCAAAGGCTGCAACCGAAAGTGATGATGATACTGACATGTATTACCTGGTATGGCCACGCCGGTTATTCGCAAAATTTCGCAATCAACGGTAACTGGAAAGTAAACTTCGAAGACCACAAAGAATTTAGTCGTGCTGATTTGAATGATGCCGAATGGGCCGAACTTCCCGGGTTGAATAGGAGTGATGACCACAAAACCACTGCCAACAGGGTGCTTTGGATCCGCAAAAAGGTAGTGATTCCTTCCAGCCTCAAAAGAGCACTTGAAGAATCCGGATTGCTGCCGCTGAGCCTGGGGAAGATCTTACAATCAGACGATACTTTTTTAAACGGGAAGCTGATTGGTTCAACCGGTTCAGGTGACTCCTATCGCAACTACCTGGTTAGTAAGGAAGATATTTTATGGGATAAGGAAAACCACCTATCCATACGGGTTATGCATTGGGGATCTTTCCGGGTTTCAAAATTGCCGGAGCTGGTGGCCGCGTCCCCTTCGCACTTCCTGGCCTACAGCTCGGGGATCAAAAACGGCGATCTGAAGTCGCAGGTAAACAATAAAGGTATTGTCTACCAGCTAACAGTGATCAATAGGTCACCAAAAAGCATGGGCGGGCTTGTCAGGGCTGACTTCTATAATTTTGAAGGATCCCTAATTCATTCAGACCAAAAAAAGGTAACGGTAGCTGCGGGAACGAATACCATTAACTTTCCTTATCGTTCCGCGTCTGCTTTTATAAAAATAGTATATTCTTTAACGGCTGACGGTCATCATACCAGCAGCAATGGAATGGTGAATTCGGATATGAAATCGGGTGTTTAAACAGGTGGCCCCCGTGATCAGTTATAAGGCCCCGCAAAAATATTGGCCGGCTGAAGCTGGTAACCAGTCGATAGGAGGTTGGATCGGCGAGCGATTGAAAGCAAACCGGCAACAGCGCCTGTACAAGGTAGATGAAAATGCTTTGCTTGCAGGCTTTATTAACCGGCCTGGGAGCCATTCCTGGATAGGTGAACATATCGGGAAATTTTTAGAAGCAGCCTGTAACTCGTATTCATTCGATGCAGACCCGGCTCTAAAAATACAAATCGACAGAAGTGCGCAACAACTCATTGCCGCACAATTAAGCGATGGTTACCTCGGTACGTATGAAATAGACAGCCATTGGACAAGTTGGGACGTCTGGTCGCATCGTTATGACCTAATGGGCCTGTTGCGATATTATGAATTGTCTGGTTTCAAACCGGCCTTATCAGCCTGCGAAAAAATTGGCAATCTATTAATCAAAACATTTGGTACCGAAAAAGGACAGCGCAATATTGTTAGAGCTGGCGGTCATGTAGGTATGGCTGCACCTGCATTTTAGAATCGATGGCTGAGTTGTACCGCTTTTCAGGTGATAAAAAATACCTGGACTATTGTTATTTCATTATCAGGAGCTTTGACAATGCCAACGGGCCCCGCATTCTTTCTACCCTCGATTCTGTAGGAAGAGTAGACAAGGTTGCCAATGCCAAGGCATACGAAATGCTGTCTAACCTGTTAGGCGTATTGAAATTGTATCGCCTGACTCATAATGAACAGTTCCTGCGGCCAATGATAACAGCGTGGAATGATATAGCCAGGAACCGGCTTTATATTACAGGTACTTCCAGTTCTTTCGAACACTTCCAGGATTACCAGGTGCTGCCTGCCGGTAACAGTGCTAACATGGGCGAAGGCTGCGTTACTACCACCTGGATACAATTCAATTACCAGTTGCTTTGCATTACGGGTGAAATGAAATACCTGGATGAACTGGAGCGTTCAGTATACAATCATTTAACCGCCGCTGAAAACCCTCAAACAGGCTGTGTTAGTTATTACACGCCACTGGAGGGCGTAAAGCCCTATGGTTGTGCCATCACCTGTTGTATGAGTAGTGTGCCACGAGCCATCGCCATGATTCCGCTTTTCATGAATGGTCAGATAGGCAACACTCCTTCATTTCTTTTTTACCAGCCCGGCGTTTATACTACGGCAGTCAGTAAGAATACAAAAGTTTCATTTTCCACGTTAACAAACTACCTTTCAGATGAAGAGGTGTTGATAAATGTTGATAAATCATCACCGGCGGCTTACGCTATCAACTTTCGAAAACCCTACTGGGCCTCGGGTTTTGGTATCAGCATTAATGGACAGAAGCAGCCTGTCGTTGAAACAGAAGCGATTGCTATCACAAGGGTTTGGAAAAAGGGTGACAAGGTTGCGATCAGGTTTAACCTGCCAACCATTCTACTGGATGGTGGCAAAGCATATCCAGGGAAGATAGCGCTGCAGAGAGGGCCCCAGGTTTTGTCATTCGATAAAAACATCAATGGTTTTGCGGGCGATAGTATAATGGTGAATGCTACTGACTTACTATTGCAGCCGGCTTCCGGCGCGCTGCCGAACAAGTGGATCGGTGGTGAGGCGTTCCGGTTGAAGGCAACACAAAACAATACCATTAAAAACATCATCATGGTTCCTTACGCCGACGCGAGCCAGACAGGAGGATCGATTACGACATGGATAAATAAAGAGTCTACAAAATGAAAAACCAGGTAGTTGTAATTGGAAGTTCTAATACGGATATGGTAGTAAGAACCGACCGGTTTCCCAGTCCCGGGGAAACCATCCTTGGTGGAAAGTTTTTTATCTTCCAGGGAGGTAAGGGCGCTAACCAGGCGGTAGCCGCCGCCCGGTTAGCCGGCAACGTTGGTTTTATCTGTAAGGTGGGCAACGACGCGTTTGGCAACGGAGCCATTGAACATTACAGCCGTGAGGGAATACAGGTGGAAGGTATTTTGAAAGATGCCCAAGCTCCTACAGGTGTTGCCATTATAACGGTGAACAACCAGGGTGAAAATATGATCATCGTTGCTTCCGGTGCCAATGCATTACTGTCAGTAAGCGATATTGAAAATGCCGAAAGTATCCTGGGGGAAGCAGATTGGCTGGTTACGCAACTGGAATCGCCATTGCCAGTGATTGAGTACCTGGCTTCTTATGCAAGGAAACATCAAAAGAAACTCATCCTGAATCCGGCACCTGCGGCGCAGTTACCGCCCACAGTCTATGAAGGCCTTTTCTTGATAACGCCCAACGAAACAGAAACAGCACTGCTGACTGGCATTGTAGTAAGTGATGAATCGGGTGCGGCAAAAGCTGCTTCATTTTTTAAGTCGCTGGGTGTGCAGCATGTAATTATCACGATGGGCAGCAAGGGCGCGTATGTTGATGCAGGTGATTTCATCGGTATCATAGAAGCTGCCAAAGTAGAAGCGGTAGACACCACAGCTGCAGGCGACGTATTCAATGGTGCATTGGTAGTGGCATTGGCTGAAGGAAAACATTGGAAGGAGGCTGTTCAGTTTGCCTGCCAGGCTGCTGCTGTTTCTGTTACAAGAATGGGTGCCCAAACATCGGCCCCTTACAGAAGTGAAATAAATATTGTAGGTGAAAATTAGCTAATGACTAATAGCTAAAGGCAATTTTCCATCAACAGGAGGTCAACAAAAAGATCGATTAAATAAACCATATGTTCATCATCCATTCTTACGCCACAGCTATATTATTTTGTATCATCACGATGTTTTGCTGGGGCTCCTGGGCAAATACCACCAAGCTTAGTTCTCCCAACTGGAGGTTTGAATTGTTCTACTGGGATTATGCTTTTGGCATCTTGCTGTTATCATTGATAATCGCGTTTACCATGGGTAGCAACGGTACAAACGGGCGACCTTTTCTGCAGGATATTAACCAGGCAGATAACGCCAGCCTGCTCTCCGCATTCACAGGCGGCGTGGTATTCAACCTCGCAAATATCCTGCTGGTATCGGCTATTGCCCTGGCGGGGATGTCGGTGGCTTTCCCGGTGGGAATTGGCATTGCATTGATACTCGGGGTTGTTGTTAACTACGCCGGCAACCCGCAAGGTAATGCAGGGTTGCTATTTAGCGGGGTAGCACTTATAGCGGTGGCGATACTCATTAACGCCAATGCTTACCGGCAGGTAAATAAAGGCAAAACCAGTTTCTCGCCAAAGGGCCTTGTCATTGCCATTATTGCCGGTGTACTGATGGGTTTTTTTTATAAGTATGTTGCTGAATCAATGGCCGCTAATTTCGATGTGCCCGAAGCAGGTAAGCTGACGCCTTACACGGCATTGGTATTTTTCGCTGTAGGACTTGTCACCAGTAATTTTTTATTCAATGCTTTGCTCATGCGTTTTCCTTTTGCAGGTACCAAATTAAGCGCGAAAGATTATTTTAAAGGTTCAGTAAAGGATCACCTGGTGGGTATGCTCGGTGGTGTTATCTGGCATTTGGGCATGTCTTTTAATATCATCGCATCGGGTAAGGCAGGCCCTGCCATTTCCTATGGGCTGGGACAGGGTGCTACGGTGATCGCTGCAATATGGGGTATATTTATCTGGAAAGAGTTCGCAACAGCATCTAAAGAAACCTACCGCAATCTGTACATCATGCTTTTACTTTATGTGATTGGAATCGGGTTGATCATACTGGCAAAAAATTAAAACCAAATGATTTAGTTTAGCTTTTTTTTAACCCCTGGAAACATTTTCGACATGGTATATTTAGACTTGCCGCCAGCTTATGTAGAAGCCTATCATAAAGAGGGCTTCGTAATTGTAAAAAATTTCTGTGATTCATCGGAAGTTAGCAGGCTTTATGCTGTAAGCCTGCAAGACGAAGTGTTGCATAAGAATGCTATGGAAATGCAGGATAAATCAGGTCGAAAGGCCCTGCTTTCTTTATGGTTCACCGCGGGTGATAACGTATTTGGATTGCAGGTGACGCTTTGTTTTTTCACAGTAACCTCTTGCACAGATCTGGCCCCAATATTTCCGATAATCCCCGCTGCTCTATTATTTACTGTTACAGCTCAGAAACCAATTTTGCCTACAACGAAAAGTCGGCTTCCTGGCACAACCCTGTAAAGGTAGTGCCAAATAAGGCCATACTGGAATGGGACTCTCATCCCCTCATTGAATCTGACTTTCTGAAAAAGGAAAATGACCTCTCATTAAGGGAAAGTGCCTGGGAAAAAAATAACCAACAGTATTGCAATCATTATTCAAGGTAATCGAATAACGAAATTGCGTTCGAATTTTTCAGTTTCAAACTGCTTGTTATGATCTACTATTTATTTCGATCTCGCGCCAGTGAGGCGAAGATGAGTATACTTTCAATCATTGTTTTTTGCTTTCAACAGGCATCTTACTCTAACCCTATTGGCAATTGGTCATGGTCAAAACAGGGCTTACCTATTTATCAATATAAAGGACCGTTGCCTTTTAAAGGAGTCGATAAAAATGGCAAAGATGCCATGCAACCGGAAGACCCCTATTTCTTAATTGGCAATTACCGGATGGCCCTGGTTACCCATGCCAGTGGTGTCTACCAGTTTCTGACAGCGGAAAGAGCCTGGGCCAGGTTAAATGGCTCTGAACAAATTAATTATGGCTGGAACGATGCAAGCATTGTTTTTCAAAACGATCCTTTAGGAAAAAAGGTAGTTTTAACCGGTGTAAAATCCATTGCCGCTGACCAGGCACTTGTCACAAAGAATTCGGATTAGGATTTGCCCGCTATTCGTACAAACTGGAAAACGGAATTACCTGCAGCCGGATCATGTCTGTTAAACCATCTGAAGAAATAAATACCGGGAATCCATCTTTTGTAATTACAGTAGTATTGACGAACAGCAGTGAAAAAACCTGTGAAATAAATTACACCGAAAGGGTATTGGTAAATTTTGTATTGAATAGTACCCAATATATTGAGAAAAGCAAGCGCCGGCTTGCATACAATTCCAATATCCGTATTGATAACAGGAAGGAAATGGCTATTGCAGACATTTCATACACAGCCAATACTTTTTTGGTTTTACCAGGCAGGAATGAACGATTCGTTTACGATGTTGATCCGCCTTCTGTGTTTATGTATGCGAAAAACCCGGTAGGGAAGAAATATGCGTCTGAAATAAATGTAAACAAAGATACCCTTGCCGCAGAAATAAAAGTTTCCGTGAAGCCAGGAGAAACAAAAACGTTTGATATAGTTATTGGAACAACTGACGGACAAAACTTCAACAATGTTGGGAAGCAGGTAGCTGACTTGTATGCAGGGGCAAACGCCGGATATACTTTGGAGGGATTATATGCCAGGCAATGGAAAAATCGAATGCCGGATTTCTCGACAGAGAAGAACGAGATATTAAGACGCGAAATGTTGTGGAACGCACACATGATAGAAGCATCAGCAAAGTACAGCGAGTATTATAAGGAAACATTTATTCCGCAGGGATCGGTTTATAGTTACCACTTTGGAGATAATATTTCGAACCGGGATCATTTACAGGCTGCCCTCCCGGCCTGCTACACTAACCCAAAACTGGCCAAATCCTGTATCAGATATGTTATTAAACATTCTGAGACCGACGGAGAAATTAAAAGAGGCAATTATTACGGGTATGGTTACACGCCGCCGTCGATCTACAAGGAAAGTGACCCCCAGCTTTATTTCTTCAACACGCTTTCCGAATATCTTTTAATCACAAAAGATTATGGTTTCCTGAATGAAAAAGTTGCCTACTTCCCCGCAGAAAGTGGGAGGAAAGACGCGGTCATCACGATGTTAAAAAAGTATTTTATCTACCTGCGAGATGAAGTAGGAACAGGGCCCAATGGCCTGGTGAGAATTTTAAATTCTGACTGGAGCGATAGTTTTTTCCACGACTACTCACCCAATAAATACGTAGGTTCGGCAGAGTCGCATCTCAATTCAGCGATGGTGCTGGCGATCTTTCCAAAACTAATTGAAGTGTTGAAAAAATCGGGAAACCAGGAAGCTGTTTCACTGGTAACTGCTTTGGAAGATTACCGGGCTCTTATTGATAAGGTTTATATGAAAGACCTGGGCGACCGTAAATTTTCAGCAAGGGCCTATTTGAGCAGTAAACTAAAATTTGGCTTAGACAATGTTTGTATTGAACCCCACGGATACCTGTTGCAGATTCCGACGCTGTCGGTAGAGCGTAAAAAGGAAATATACCAATACATTAAAAGCAAAATTTTAACTCCGGAAAAGATTGGGATGAGGACGAGAGAAAAACCTTTATGGGGAGGTAATCCTGATGGAGAAGATGGCGGGATATGGTTCTCACTCGAATACCCCGTGTTGCTGGGTGTTGCAACATTTGATAAGGAAGAAGCCATGTCTTTGTTGATGTAGTTCTCTTTTCAAAACTATGCTAATAATTATCCCGATTATTGGGTAGGCCACTGGACGGCTGCCGACGAAGTGAACTCCACCCTTTTCCGGGAAGGATTGTATGCTTTCTGGGTTTCAGTACCAGACCTGAAGCAGGCATTCCAGGGCTACTGTTCGCACCCCCATACATGGCCCTTATTTTGTTACTTGAAGCTCCGGGGGTAATCGATCACTAACGGCTTTTTCTTCAGCCTCGAACAAAATGATTTAGATTTGCTGATTCCTAAAACCTGACAAATAAAAAATAAGTATGAGTACTGAAAAAGCTGTTCTGGCGGGAGGTTGTTTTTGGGGAGTGGAAGAACTTATTCGTGACCTGCCAGGTGTTATCTCAACTGTGGTTGGATATACAGGGGGTGAAGTGCCGAATGCAACTTATCGAAACCACGGTACACATGCGGAAGGTATCAAAGTTACATTTGACAGTGCGAAATTGTCGTTTCGCAAGCTCCTTGAATTTTTCTTCCAGATCCACGATCCTACCACTCGAAACAGGCAAGGCAATGACAGGGGAACATCTTATCGTTCCGCTATTTTTTACGTGGATGATACCCAGAAAGAAGTTGCTGAAACGTTAATAGTAGAAATGTCAGCCTCCAAGAAGTGGCCCGGACCTATCGTCACCGAAGTAGTGCCTGTTTCAGATTTCTGGGACGCCGAAGAAGAGCATCAAAATTATTTGCAAAAGCAGCCACATGGTTATACCTGCCATTATCTGCGACCTGACTGGAAATTGGCATAGCGATCGAGGATCTTCCTATCGGCGGCCAGCTATCAGGAAGGAAATAACATAGGATGTAAGTTCCGCAGCTTAAAGGACTTACGTCGTCCCGGATTTTTTTAAAGTATAAGATTTTTATCTTGAGCTAATTGAAATCCAAATGAACTAAAGCTCTTAAAAGAAATTAAATATCTCCACGTATAAACCCTTCGTGGTATTTGAAAATTTTGGCGCCAATAGATTTTAAAGCATCTTCAGCCTCCTTTGTCAAATTGCCGAATACTTCTAAACGTGTAATTGGTGCTATTGCTAAGAGTTCAGGCAGCATAGGTCCTACATCCGCTAAATGTGCTAATACAGCTTCCGAATTTTTAAACCACTCAACGACAAACGCCTTGTTTTCTTCAGCATTAAGGTAAACCTGATAAGCATTCATGTTAGGTTCGTTTTGATGAACTGTTTCAACAAATGAATGCATAATTCTTTTGAATTCGTCAATTTTACCATCTGCAATAGTAAGTTCTGCTGTGTATTGAATTTGTTTTGTCATTGTGTGATTTTTTTGTTGTTAAAATGCCGGTTTATGTTGCTTAAAATAACCGGAAGTTCTTTTCTTGGTAAATCTCCTTGGTAAGATATGTTGTTCAAAACGACAGATAAGCTCCGAGCCGCTTAAAGCCATCTATTTTTGTTTGTTATCATCGAAATTTACTGCGGCCACATCCCAGGGTCTTTGTGAGGTATTCGTTTGCTGGGACTGAAGCCGATTAGCGATACAAAAAACGACGAGGATTTATTCGTCTTCCAGCATAGCAAAAAGCCCCGTGTTACCTGCATAGCCTCGTACTTCCATCTACGCCCATCAATTAAATTTATCCACTCACCTTTTTTGCATAATCGTTGACAGAGGTCAGTTGCACATGAAAAACATCAACAGTATTTTTCATATCAATTTCATTTCCGCTTACAACTCCTAACATCAAGCCGGCAAACGATTCACTTAGAGGGTCGTGGGCCCCTTCTTTTTGTGCCCTTAATGCTTCTTCCGGAACAAATTGAAGCTCAAATTTCCCGCTTCCGGTTGCCTCAAAAATATTCACTACTTCAAGCGGGCTCACTGCCTCGGGGCCTCCGAGTTCTATGGTTTTGTTCTTAGACGCCGGATTATTCAATGAAGCTACAGCAAAGGACGCCACGTCTTTTATGGCTATCCAGGAAAGCCTGCTCTTTCCTTCTCCGTATATAGTAGCTTTGGCATTGGGATAGTCAAAGCCCAGTGCGGGGCTGAGCCATACTTCCATAAAACAAGTAGGTTGCAAAACAGTATAAATTAATCCGCTTTCCGCAAGATGCGTTTCTACTTTGCGTTTAGCCGCTTGCAGCGGAAATTCACCCGACATGGGACAAAACGAAACAAAGATAAAGTGGCTAACGCCCGCACCCACAGCAGCATCAATCAAATTAATCTGTCCTTCGTCATCCACGGTTTGAATAGAATCGCCCTCCTGCCTTGATAAAGTAGAGGAAACGGTAGAGATAACGGTAGAGACGCCGCGCAGGGCGTTTTGCAAGGAAGCTTTATTTTTCAGGTCGCCTTCTACAGTTTCCACACCCAGCTCTCTTAATTGGGCTACTTTGTCTGCAGCCGATGTGGCACGTACCAAACCTTTTACCTTTTTGCCTTTTTCACTTAACTGACGGCAAATTTCACCGCCTAAAAACCCTGTAGCACCGGCTACAAGTACTGTTGAAGAATTGTTTGAGTTGTTCATGTTATTTGAATTGATTTATGTTAGTTGGGCCGCCTACTGCATATGCCTAACGTTCCACTGTGCCATAAGCTTATAGGCAAAAATAGAAAAGTATCCGAAAGGCCCTTTATGGAAGCTCCGCTTTCATGAATCTTGCGGGTCCTGGCGGTATACTTTTTAGTTGGCCGACGTGCCTTAAGGATCGCTATTGAAAGGAAACTATCGTCTAGTTGTTGGTGTTTAAATTTTATTTACCCGGCTCAATCACAATTGTTTTGCTTTGCGATTAAGAACGTAGCCTGATTTATCTGTTAAAGTAAGATTTCTTCCTGGTTTCTCTCATGTTTGTGATCATTTTTATTACTGGGCTGCATGCCGCTGCCAATAAGTTCCTTAAGCGTTTCCTGTTTTGAGTATTAATGAGCCTGTCCTATTACTTGTCATCCCTCGTCATGGTGTTTCCATCTTAGTAAACGTGAACAATTGCATTGTTCTGGCCTTGCAGCAGGGTCATTCAAAATATCAATTCCATACTTTTCTTTCATGACTACCTGTACAGGAATGCTTACCCAATCTTTATGCAGGGGCAGTGATTACGGAGTTATACAATACGTCTACCATAGCTGCCGTAAACGCATTTTGCCGGCTGAGATGAATACAGATAGCTGGTAGATAGCTGGCATAGATACCAAACTCTTTCACATCATCCAAAGCATGTTATATGCCGATTTTCTTTTTTAGGTATTCTTCCAGTTTATCCAGTTTTTTGTTCCAAAACTTCTCGTATCGTTTCAACCAACTGTTCACTTCGTGCAGGTTATCTAGTGTCAGGTAACTGTATTTTTCTCTACCGTTTCTTTCAATTGATAGTGAATTGGCCAGCAACATGCTTTCTGAATTGTCTTTGGAATCTTGAATGAGTTTTCAAAACTGTTCTTCGTCCATTAATTCGTCAGACGAAGTGAAGTTTGTGTTTTTGGGTGGCTCAGCAGTTAAGTTTTTTTTTTCAAGCCAAAGAATTTGTCAAATAGTTCCATAAGTCTTTTTATATAATAAAAAGGAATGTCTGTTTACAATAACAACCAACGATTACGCATTTAAGTTGGGGAAACGAATTTCATCTGCCCATACTGATGATGAATAGAAAAATGTTCATCGCTATAATGTCCTACCCGTATTTTGCGAATGTAGTTTTGCGGTTCGTGCATCTTTTTAAAAAGCTAAAGCCATTTTTGAAACCATTCAATCGCCATTTCCAAGTGCTTTGGGGTAAATCGATGCGGTTCATTTGGCTCGACATCTATCTTCAGTTTATTTAGTGCATTTTTAGATTTATAGGCAGACGTTGCCGCGTCGAAAGCCAGTTGAGCACCCGGCAAGGGGCAATTCTGATCATTTTCTGTACTCAGCAACAGCAAAGGGCGTGGTGCAAAAAGCCGAATCATCGAAGGGCAGTCAAATTCGTCTGTTATTCCGGGGAGCAATTTATGCCAGAACGTTTTTATATTTCCAGTATTCACACTAGTATCTCCAAGATCACTTGCAGCTTCAACGTGTGCCTCCCAGATCGTTTTTGCACGGCCCTGCCAGCGATCATTTTCGAGGGACCATTTGAAGCTCTGCATTGCAATCACCGGTACTGCCACCTTGATCCTTGTATCAACAGAAGCTGCCAGCCATGTTTCGATACCGCCCTTGGAAATTCCCATCATGCCAATACGCATTGGTTCGACATCAGGTCTTGTAGCTAAATAATCTACTAGTTTCCAGAGATCATAAACGGTATCATAGAAAAAAGGATATTCCTGTTGAGTACTGTCTTTATTTTTCCAGGCATTAACAATGGCTTTTACATAGCTATTCTCATCCGGAACTGGTTTCACCCGGTCTCCAAAATACCTTCCATCTATTGCTACAGCCAAGAAGCCTAATTTTGAAAAGCGGTAAAGCAAACTTTTGATCACGGCCATATCCTTATTCCCATTTGTTCCGTGAAGACAAATGACTACAGGCAATCTTTTTATTTTTTTTGAAACAGGTTTGTAAATCAACATAGGGACTTTTTCATCTGCTTCGGAATAGAAATAACCTTTTTCAATGAGTACAGAATCTGTGAGGAAAGATTGAATTGAAGGTTTGGGAGCAACGGGGGGTCTTTGCAGTAAGTCTCTAAAATCCTGTCTTATTTTTTCAACTGGCAGTAACTGAGCCTGTAGTGCTGATAAAGTAAAAAGTAACATACCAAGCACTAATGCGGTAGTAGCCCATATTTTTGTGCTTTTCTGCAAGTGTATGTTTTTCATTCAATAACTGCTTTTCTGATTATCAGTATTCTACAAAACAATACGTGATTTTTTTCTACAGAAAAGTTGTAAACTAAACCGTAGTATTAAGTTCCTAAATATATGCAGTATTACAGTATTTGTCAAGTCGCTGTCCTAATCTAGAAATAAATGAAAAATTCGAATTATTTAGATAGCTGCAGCATGACAGTTAAAGTTGAAGCATTGGCAATGTTGGGCAAAGTATACGTCGGCCCGGCTTAACAAATACTCAACGTTGATTCAAGTTACGAATACTTCTACAGTCCCTAAAAATGTAGACTCTATCCAATTCTTGATAACTACAGCTATTGGAGATTCTTCTGTTATATGGCTTATAAAATTTCTCATCTAATTTACGGCTCTTCCTATAGGCATGCCACCAACGTTGTAGCATTTAAAAAGTTGGGGCATTTATATTCTTCCACCGATTAACGAATGCTGATTATTGGCCAC
>JBBJOD010000068.1:0-13487 GCA_037721715.1 Chitinophagaceae bacterium
ATGTTCACAAAAATTTCCGCATATATCACGCTCCAAACCTTATCCATAGTAAAGAAATAATATTTGGCTGCGTTATAGTAATTGGCAGAATAATTGGGATCTGCTTCAATTCCTTTTTCCCACTGCAGGATCGCGTTGTAATCCTGCTTGTACCATAAAAGCTCTCCATATTCATTAAATAGCACACCGCTTGCAGGAAATTTCCTTAAACCCCTTTTGTACAATTTTTCAGCTTCTTTCGCGTCTTCCATTCCTTTATAAATCATACCGGCCAGTTGGTAAACCTGCACATCGGCATCTCTCCTGTCTAATAATTCTTCAACGGTTAACACGGCTTTATTGTAATTTTTTTGAAGGTATTGCGAGAATGCCAGGTCTTTCCGCATTTCAAGATTTCCTGGATCCAGTAGCAGTGCCTTGTTGAGTACCATTATGGCATTGGAGTAATCACCCTGCTTTATAAAGCTTTTTGCCGTTTCCTGTGGGCTTTTTGCATCCTCCTGTTGACCTTCTGCATGCAGGGTGAGGGCGGTGAAAATAAGTAGGAAGAATTTTTTCATTAAAATCTATTATCACTTATTAAAATCGGTTACTGGCAAATACAATTCCGGGTATCTCTTATTTTTCGTACATATTTAACCGGTTATCAAAGATAGAATAAAAATTAGCCGGAAAACGAGGGTTGTGTTTGCGGGTTCTGTGAAAGAAAGAAGTGATTGTATTGCAGGTACCGTCTTTTGTATAGCTAACTGCTTTTGGCGCAGAAAGGATCAAGAGTAACTTAAATTAGCGGGAAGTAAGGGTATTGGAGCCCGTAATTTTGCAATCATTGTAGCGGGGGCCCTGATTTCGTTTGAAAAATCTCTTTGGGAATAGTATTCCCATAAGTATCTTCAACAAGAAAGTTATCCTTTCCTTCCAGCTTATATGGATAGAAGAATTCGTAAGCCGTATTGCCATCTTTATGTTCTACATGCACGGCAATGGCGTCTGACGTTTGCCCAGTGGTACTGTCTTTAGTTCTTACGTCGTAAAAGATCGCGGCCACCAGGAACCGGCTGCTACCTGTGTGCAGGTCATACTTGAGTTGCTCGATTACTTTCTTAGAATCTGACATTCCTTTTTGATCAGGATTTCCAACGGTCACAAATTCCCCCTCAACCGTGGTTGCGCCAGCATAGGGAAAAAATTCACCAAACTTCATTAGCAATTCTTCTCCAAAAGGGAAAAAAATATTGATAAGGGCCTGTATGTCTTCGATTTCCTGCGTATCCATCTTAGAGGCTAATCTATCAGGTGTGTTAATAGTCCATCACGTAATTTCGGTTCAAACCAGGTGCTTTTTGGTGGCATTACATTGCCACTGTCGGCTATATCGAATAATTGCTGTATGCTTACAGGATACAAGGTAAATGCCAGGCTCATCTCACCGCTATTTACCCGGGCTTCCAGTTCTCCCGCCCCGCGGATACCGCCTACGAAATCAATTCTCTTATCTGTTCGCTGATCCTTAATGCCAAGAAGCTTGTCGAAGATATTGTCCTGAAGAATGGTTACATCCAATAGGCCTATCGGATCGTTTTTGTATGTGCCGTCTAAAGCAACTAATTTATACCAAGACTTGTTAAGGTACATGCCGAATTCGTGCAAGGCCCCAGGTAAAAACCGGTCTGACCTCTTTTCTACCTGGAAATTTTCATCGAGCAATTTCAGGAAATCCTGATCGTTTACACCATTCAGATCCTTTACCAGGCGGTTGTATTCCATAATATGGAGCTGACTGGAAGGGAAGAGGGTGGTAAGGAAAAATCCTGCATTGGGAGTGGCTTTCTCTCCCAACGCTTTTCTTACTTTAGCGGCACTTGCCGCACGGTGGTGTCCGTCTGCTATATATGTGAAAGGAACCTGCGCATTAAACAGGCTGGTAATTGTCTGAATAACCGCATCGTTATTTACAATCCAGATGGTGTGGTGTATTCCATCATCAGCAATAAAATCATATACGGCAGTATTGCGCTGTTTCCATTGATTGACGATATCATCCATTTCTTCTACTGTGCGATAAGCCAGGAAAACATTGCCGGTTTGGGCACCGGAAATTTTCATATGATTGATGCGGTCCTGTTCTTTTTCAGGGCGTGTGAATTCATGTTTCTTTATGATGTCATTATCGTAGTCATCTACCGCGGAAACACAAACCAGGCCTGTCTGTTGCCTGCCATTCATTATTAGCCGGTAAATGTAATAGCAGGCCTTGTTTTCCCTGAATAAAATATTGCGCTGGATAAACGCCTTCAGGTTTTCTTTGGCTTTTTCGTATACATTGGACGCATAGATATCAGAATTTTCGGGAAGATCAATTTCCGGCTTGGTAATGTGTAAAAATGAATTTGGATTACCCTGAGCTTCTATCTTTGCCTCTTTGCTGTTCAGCACGTCGTAAGGCCTGGCAGCTACCTGCCGGGCGAGTTGTGCTTCGGGCCTTAATGCTTTGAAAGGTGCTATTTTTGCCATTAATTTTGTTGAATGATGTTAGGCCTTTTTAAGGGCAAAATGTTTCATAAGTTGCGTGATGCTGACAACGCTGTCGAGTGGCAGGGCATTGTACAAACTGATCCTGAACCCACCAACATTCCGGTGTCCTTTTACCCCTACCATGCCTTCATTTTTGCATAGGTCTAAAAATTCTTTTTCGAGCTCCTGGTCTTCCATCACAAAGACCACATTCATTTTACTGCGGTCTTCCAAAGCAACAGTCGGTGTAAATAGGGGCAATTCATCCAGTGTATGATATAAAAGGTCCGCTTTCTGATTATTAACTTTTTCAATGCCACCTACGCCGCCCTGGTTTTTTAACCACCTAAGAGTAAGAAGGCAAACATAAATTGCAAAAACAGGCGGCGTATTTAACATGGAACCAGAGGGAAAATGGTTGCGGTAGTCTAACATAGTAGGAAGTTTTCTTCCTGCATCTCCTATGAAATCCTTGTTGACTACCACAAGATTCACTCCTGCCGCCCCTATGTTTTTTTGTGCGCCTGCATAGATAAGTACAAATTGGTTGAAGGCCATTTGCGTGCTCAGGATATCACTACTCATATCCGCCACAAGTGGAACATGTGTTTGAGGGGTGAAATGCATTTGAGTGCCCTCAATCGTATTATTGGTGGTATAGTGAAAATATTTTGCATTAGCGGGAACGGTAAAGTCTTTGGGTATATAATTATAGTTTTTATCTTTTGAGGTACCGACAATCTCCACGTTGCCATACAACTTGGCTTCTTTTATGGCCTTAGTTCCCCATACCCCGCAATCGAGGTAGGCAGCCGTTTCATGATCGCGTAATAAATTCATGGGTACTTGTGCAAACTGGGTAGAGGCGCCGCCATGTAGAAACAATACTTCTTTGTCGCTGTTCAGTTGCATAAGTTCTTTAACAAGGTCAACCGCTTCATCAAGAACCGCCTGGAACAAAGAAGTTCTATGACCGATTTCCAATATAGACAAGCCGGTATCATTGAAATTAACTACGGACCGGGCAGCTTCTTCGAAAACCGGTTTAGGTAAAATACTGGGTCCTGCATTAAAATTATGAATCACTGGTAGTTAATTTAATAAGTATGATTTTAAATAACCGGGCAAAAGTAAGATAAAGTTCAACGTTAGGGAAGCCAAAATCTAACTACTGAAAAATCGGTATTTACAGTAATTGTGAATGCCTGGGTGTGAAATGGTGAACAATTCTCTGAGCTTGTTGGTCAGCCTTCGTGTGCCGGTATTTTGAATAGCTTTTTATACGCCGTTTTACATGAGGCTGCTATCGGAGCCTAACAACGAAGATGTGCTGAAAGCTGATTGCTGACATCCTCCTTCACTCGCAGCTCTTGCCTTTAAGCGAGTCTGTTCGCCAGTGTTTGTTAAGTGCTTCATATTCTCTTGTGTCATCAATTGAAACTTCCTTTCCCGTTAGTTTTTTAAGGTCAGGCTGCCCTGCATTGACCCATGCGGTATACCAGAATGAAGCGATGGCATATACAGACTGCCGCATGCGCCTCTCTACCATACCCTTTA
This sequence comes from Chitinophagaceae bacterium, assembly GCA_037721715.1. Lineage (GTDB taxonomy): Bacteria > Bacteroidota > Bacteroidia > Chitinophagales > Chitinophagaceae > JADCRZ01. The sequence continues at coordinate 4,072 of JBBJOD010000068.1, forward strand.
ATTTTTTGTTATAGGCAATTGTAAAGGCAGCCGAATACTGGCGTACTGTTGTTTTACGCTGTGCTTCGAAAGCAAATTTCTGATCGGGACGAAAACTATCGCTCAGCGTTTTCTCAAAAAGCAATACAGTATCTGAAGCCGCGGCACTTTCTAATACTCTTTCCCAAATAAATTTTGCCGGATCAGGCAGGTAGGCAGCTTTGCCGATGAAAAAGTCAAATTCCTTATCTGCAAGTAGTTCGGGAACCCTGCTTTCCCAAAAGCCATGGATACCCTTTTGACCGGTAAACTGGCCGTTGTGATTATGGCAGGCGTGAAGCGGAACATGTGCATCTCCGATATAATGACCGATCTCTGCTGATAACTTTAAAATCCGCGACTCGTTCTTGTCTTTGAATGCATCAGTAAGGCGCTGCAGCATAATTTGCGTCCACCAGGGAACGATTCCATTCGAACTTAAACTATCGTCACCGAACCGCGCAACCGCGTCATTCCATTTGCGGGGTAAATTACTAAAAGGAAAGTTACCGTATCTGTCAATGTCTATATAGTGCCTTGGCCCTTCCTGGGGCAATATGTACCGTCGCTTATCCGGGTCTACTGCATGTTCACTTAAAAATTCGATGTGCGGTTTGTACAATACCATCATTTGCGGAGGTAGTAAGAAAACGGCATAATAGTTAATTTTCCGGTGCGCGAAAAAGCCCCAGCAAAAACAGTGGTCATATAGCAATAGCATGATAACCGCCAGCAATGTTTTCTTCATTTTAAGGTACTGTTACGTTTACATTCTTACTGCGGCTCCTGTTTTCCTCATCTTCTATTTCCGCGATGCCGCCTGATACCGTATACTTCAGCGCATCACCGGCACTAATATGTTCTATTTTGCGCACCTTACTAACTGGAACAATATAGGTCATACCTGCAAACGAGTATGACATCGGAACATACACCGTGATGTAATCCTTTAATCCAAACTCAATAGCATTTTCGGCTGTAATGAATCCGATCTGCCATACATCGGCACTGTGTATGTTTATCAATACGGCCTTGTTAAATTTCCTTTTGTTGCCTGCAAATGCTTCAAAAAAGTCTTTTATAGAAGAATAAATAAATTTAATGCCGGGAGTTCTTTCCAGCCAGCTATCAAACAGGTTGAATATCCGGCTTGTTATAAAGTTTGAACTTAAATAGCCGATCACAATTAAGGTTACAATGATCATAATGAAACCCGAGCCATAATTTCGATTAATGACATTTCCAGCCACGTCTTTCTCAGTAAATATTGGGATCCAGCTATCGACCGACGAAACAAATTTATAAATCAGGTAAATGGTTATTGCCAGCGGTGCCGTTACCAGCAAGCCCTGCAAAAAATACTGAAAGACTTTTTGTAAACGCCAACTATTCACTTTTTTGTCATTATCATTGGGCATAGTTTAATATTTGATCTTATAGTCTGAACAATATTATTCAGCAATTAATAGAAGCAGCGTATCTCCCCCGATCCACAATTGCAATGGCAGGATGATAAAATTACAGCCGTTTCAATGGTATTAAATTAGGTATTATACTTTTTTAGAATCAGTATTATTTAGTATCAGTTACACCTTATCAGCCATCACAACTAAACGCAGCCAATAAAGAAACCACTTTTTTCCAAAATTGGGAAATCAAATCTCCAAATAGGAATAGCCTGCAACTTTATGAGACAAGCGGATATTGTTATTATTGATTTAACGGATAAAATGCCTGAGTAATATAATGTAACTTTCATTTTGAAGGCCCTTTACTTTTTCGAAGCGTTTCTGGTACACTTAATGTAACCATATATTCCTTTATCATACACTTTTGATATCCTTGTTATTGTCGTTTGCTGATATGTTACGCTTTACTGTCATTATTTAATCTAGAAAGATTCAGGGTCTACCCCATTGCTATTATGATAACTTCTTGCGTAACCAGGCTCACATTATCTGTTATTCTTCTTTGCTTTTACTGCCATGCTTTTGCTGATTCTACTTTTATTAAATTCGGATCTTCCTGGAAGTACCTGGACGATGGAACCGATCCGGGAACATCCTGGAAAGAAAAAATTTCACCGGCAACCGATTCGTGGGCGACGGGGAAGGCAGAATTTGGGTATGGAAATGGCGATGAAAGAACCTTGGTTCGTTCCGGAGCTAATGTTGGCAGTAAACATATCACTACTTATTTTAGAACTTCGATTAACATTACGGATATTTCCAGCTTTTCTTTTTTTAAATTGAAAGCCTACGTTGATGATGGTATGGTGGTGTATGTAAATGGCAGGCAGGTATGCCTGGCGAATATGCCTGATGGAATTGTGAGTTATAATACGGTCGCATTCCGCGACAACCCCGATAACGGAAACATCATCACTCGCTTTAGTATACCATCGGGCAGCTTTGTAAACGGAGCAAATACTATTGCAGTAGAGGTTCACCAGTCTGGACAAAAAAGCAATGACCTTACTTTTGACCTTGAACTGGCAGGGATTACAGGTACTACTGCTACTGCTATCTCCAGGGGGCCTTTATTGCAGATGGTAAGTGAGAACGGCATTACAATCAGCTGGAGAACAAATGAGAAAACTTCATCCAGGATACAATACGGCAGCTCAGAAAATTTGCAGCCACTTTTTGCGACAGACGATAAGCTGACGACTGATCATGAAATGCGTATCACCGGTCTTATGCCTGACACAAAATATTATTACTCCATTGGTGCGGCCCGTGGTATCATGGAAGGCAGCTATCGCAATTTTTTTACTACGTCGCCCCCGGCGAATACCACCAGGAAGATAAGGATCGGTGTTTTTGGAGATGCAGGAACGGGAAATTCTCATCAAAAAGGAGTGAGGGACAGCTATTTACGTCTTTTTAAGAAGGAAGCCAACCCGGAACTGGCAATTATGCTCGGTGACAATGCTTACAATACCGGCACTGATAAAGAGTACCAGAGCAATTTTTTCAATGTATACGATGAGAATGTATTTGATAATCATGTAGTATTCCCGATTCCGGGTAATCATGAATACTATTCTCCAGGCGTACCTTACTTTTCAATTTTTTCGCTGCCTACAAAAGGAGAGTCAGGAGGTCTTCCCTCCGGCACGGAGTCATATTATTCATTTAACTATGGCAATATACACTTTGTCATGTTAAATTCGATGGGGCACGACGGCGGTAAGCCATTAAGTGATTCAACGGGTGCCCAAGCCTTATGGTTGAAAAAAGATTTAGAAGCTAATACAGGAAAAAGTAAATGGACTATTGCCTGTTTGCATCACCCACCCTATACAAATGGCACCCATCATTCTGATAACGAACCGGAATTGTACGCCATCCGTCAGCAAATTACTCCCATTCTTGAGAGATATGGAGTAGATGCGGTTTTAGCCGGCCATAGTCATGTTTATGAACGAAGCTTTTTAATACAAGGGCATACTGGCGACGCAAATTCTTTTAAACCGCGACCTCCCGGAGCCGGTAACCTGGTGAGCGGGTCGAGTGCCCGATATGATGGTTCCGATAACTCATGCCCTTATTTCACAGTTGATACCATTGCAAAAAAAGGTACGGTATATGTCGTAGCCGGATCTGCCGGGCAAATCGGCGGTGGTACCAATCCTGATATGCCGTTATTTTATTACAAAAATTATAGTGGTACCAGTGGCGGCGAACATGGCATTTTATATCTTGAAGTTCAGGATAATAGGCTGGATGCAAAATTTATAGGTACAAGCGGAACCGTTCGGGATCAGTTCACGATCATGAAGGGAGTAAACACCAAGAAAAATATCACCGTGGAAGTAAACAAACCGGTTGATCTGAAGGCATCCTGGGTTGGCAGTTATAATTGGATACCTGCACCTCCTTCTGGAAAAGATAAAAATAGAAATTTGACTGTTACGCATGATAAGGTGGCAACTTACACCTATCTGGTAAAGGACAGCATTATCAATGCACGAACATGCATAGCTGATACTTTCGAAATAAAAATTACTGCAGCCTCCATAATAACTCCATTGGAATTCAAAGCTATTCAGAAGTACAACAAGGTGTTATTGAATTGGCGCACTGGCATCGAACTGAATACTGATTATTTTACCATTGAGAAATCTGTTAATGGACGTGACTTTAATATGCTTACGATGATCAAGTCAACCGTTCCTTCCAATACAAATTTAACTACAGCGGCATCTTATGAATTTGAGGATAAGTACCCTGCAAAAGGTATTAACTACTACCGGCTCTCTAAAACAAATAGAAATGCGCAAATTGTAGCGTTAGACACACGAACATTGACTTTTGAAGCAGTCAAACCTTTCACCTTTCGTATTAAATCTAGTTCCGGTAACAAAAACAATGTAACAATCGTAATTGAAAGTGCAATAAAGCAAGGATTGCAGACCAGGATAGTTGATTTAAATGGAAACGTTGTATTTCAATACCATTTAAATGCAAAAGAAGGGATCAATAACGTGGACCTGACACTTACAAAAGGTATTTATGTTTTAAGTATTACCGGTATGAACAATGAGATCTTTACAGAAAAATTTCTGTTAAGATAACGCATATAGACGCTGACCAAATACCCTTTTGCTATCGATGCAACTCCAGATAAGTGTTATTAATTAATGAGCGCAACGGGAATAATTCAATAGACTCATATTACCTGTAATTTGCCATAATGATAATTACTTATTTATATTTTTTAAACATCTCTATCATTTAATTGCATACTGTAGATAAGGCAGCATACTCATATCCGCTTCACGAATATCCAGTTCGATCTTCCGAACAGACTAATTTATATCAAGTGTTCCTGATACTTTAAATATAGTAGGAGCGTTATTAACTTTCCAGGTTAAGGAATCATAAGATTGAAGCAATCTTAATTGATTATTGCACTTCTACCTGATATTAAATTCCAATCTATGAAAAAACTGTTAGCAATTTCGCCGTTAGCCATATTGCTGTTATTACTTTTTGCCGGGTGTTCAAAAATTGGCATAATCGTAAACAAATTTACAAGCGAGAAGGAAATGACAGCCTTTTCAATTATCGCCGGGTTAGATACTATCAAAATGAATATTTTAGATAGTACCATTGAAGGAATTACACCTAATAATAATGTAGGCAAGGATTCTATGGTAGCGATATTTTCGTTTAAAGGTCGAAAGGTGCACATTGCTGGTGTTCCCCAGGTTAGTGCGCAATCAATAAATAACTTCAAGAATTCAATTGCTTATGTTGTAGAAGCGGAAGACGGATCAATGAAAAGTTATAAAGTTAAGTTGCGTTTATTTACAGGGTTGCCGATCGTTTATATTACTTCTCCCAATATTACCTCTAAGGACAATTATGTAAATGGAAAAATGGTGATTGATGGTAATGTAGATTATGCCAGTCAAAGCTATAGTATCCAGATCAAGGGAAGAGGAAATTCGACGTGGGGAAATCCAAAAAATCCCTATAAAATCAAACTGGTAGACAAGGCGGTAATACTGGGCATGCCAGCGGATAAAGAATGGGCGCTTTTAGCCAGTTATTTTGACAAATCTCTGCTGCGCAATGACCTGGAATTTGAACTGAGTGAGAGAATGCAACTCGCATGGACACCAAAACGCAGGCTTGTGGAAGTTTTTTTAAATGGTGGGTACAACGGCAACTATCTGTTAACAGAAACTGTAAAAACCGGTGCGGACAGACTGAATATTTCTCTTATGGAAGATAAAAAATCTTCTACAGATACAATTGGATCTTTTTTGGTGGAAGCCGATTTTAGAATGGAGGCTGTTCAAACATGGGTTACAAATTCAGAAGTGAGACTTAGTATGAAAGAGCCTGCATTGATAAGCCCGGTGCAGTTTGAATATGTTACAAGAACATTTCAATCGTTAGAAGATGATATATCCAATTATAGGGATATTAGGTCAAAAATAGATTTGGATTCATGGATTAGGTGGGTGATTGTAAACGAGGTGATGCGTAACCGTGATGCGCCTCTTTATGGAAATTGTTTTTTCTATAAAGATAGAACTGGAAAAATAGCCGCCGGTCCGGTTTGGGATGCAGACCTTTCTGCTGGTAGTTACGCCGGAAACGTTCCTGAAGGATGGTATGTAAATACAGCTAACTGGATTGGAGGACTATTTTATTATCATCCATATTATAAAGAAAGATTCAAAGAAATTTGGAATGAGAATAAAGTGAAAATAACTTCCATTACTCAGTACCTTGACAGTCAGGAACGCACTTTAAGGTATTCTCAGGTTAAAAATTATCAGAAATGGGATACTATGGAATCTGTGTTGTTTGATGGTCAATTGGTTTATCCAACTTATGCTGAAGAGATAAAAGCTTTGAGAACCTGGCTTACAAAACGAATTAACTGGATGGATACAGAAATAAATAGATAACGCAAACTACTAAATGCAGTAATTGCCAAAATCGTTATTATTAATTATGATAAGGCTGATTAAGTCACTTCATAAAAAAACATATCTGGTCATCCTTTTATGTTTTTTTTGTGGGGTGATTTTTTCTTTTAATGATAACCCGCAGCCATCCTCAAAAGAAAGGATCAGTATTTTTTATATTAAACAGTTCGGAAAATTAGTCAACAGTATCCATCAATTGAAAACGGCTGTTGAGAACAATGAAACGCAAGAAATAGTACAGCGGTATTTTTTGTCAGCAAGACTCGATTACAAGAAAATTGAATTTATCCTTGAGTACTATTACCCCCTGGACGTCAGTAAAATTAACGGTCCTTCTATAGATTTCGTTGAAGAGGAAGACCCTCTTGCTTATCATGAACCCCAGGGATTCCAGGTTATTGAATCCTTGCTTTATCCTTCTTATGATACTGCCCAAAAAAAAACACTGGTACATTATATCAGTAAGTTGCAGTTGTTGTTACAGGGTCTTGATAGAAACGCTGACTCGTTCAGGCCCGACGATTTTGTCTTAGATGCTGCCATGGAAGAAATGTACCGCATACTGGCGTTGGGCATCACAGGTTTTGATTCTCCATCCGGTCACCTCTCCTTATTCGAGGCCAGATCATCCCTGGAAAGTATCCGGACGGTATTACTCAGTTTTAAAGATGAAATGATATTGGCAGGAATCAACGACCATGATAAGTCGCTAATAATTTTGCAGAACGCAACAAATTACCTCGAAACGAATACCAATTTCGACAGCTTCAACAGGATGCATTTTATTACCACCTATCTGAATCCCTTAACAAGCTGGTTAGGTAACACAAAATTGAAGATGTCATATACCGATCATCCGGCAAGGTATGGACTGATAAAGAAAGATTCTCATCTTTTTGCCAGTGAAAGTTTGCAAAGAGACCGGTACCTGTATGACGACACCATCACTACAGCGAGAATCTCACTAGGCAGGAAGTTGTTTAATGAAACCGGTTTGTCAACGAATGGCAAACGTTCCTGCGCAGGTTGTCATCAGCCTTCAAGGGCATTTACTGATGGATTGCGAAAAGCAAGCGACATCGATGAACATGGATCTCTGCTTCGAAATACGCCTACACTCTGGAATGCGGCCCTACAGCAGAATCTGTTCTATGACAGCCGTCATGTTTCATTAGACCACCTGGTAACTGAAGTGCTTTCCAATAAAAGGGAAATGAACAGCGGAAGCGATACCGCCGCAGCCAATATTACACAGAGGAATGATTACAGAAAATTGTATAAAAAAGCTTATCCATCTGCCGAAGGAAATATACAGGGAGCCAAAATCGTAAATGCCATAGCCATGTACCTGCGCACAATCGTCAGTTACCATTCTCGTTTCGACCAGTATATGCGTGGAAAAAAATCAGCCATGAAAAGCAACGAGGTGAAAGGTTTTAATTTATTTATGGGAAAGGCACTTTGCGCTACCTGTCATTTTGTTCCCTTGTTCAACGGGTCTAAACCACCTTCCTACTATTACCAGGAATCTGAAGTCATTGGTGTTCCGGCAAATGCCGACACGTTGCATGCGGTACTTGACAGCGATCCGGGAAGATATGCAATCATCAAAAAAGATTTTTTAAAACATTCTTTCAAAACACCTACCCTCCGGAATATTGCATTAACTGCACCCTATATGCATAACGGTGTTTTTAACACGTTAAATGAGGTAATTAAGTTCTATAATAAGGGAGGGGCAAAAGGCTTAGGTATCCATCTTGAAAACCAGTCATTGCCTTTCAATAAACTAAACCTGAGTACCAGTGAACAAAATGATATCATTGCTTTTTTAAGAACACTCACTGATACAAATGTCTTAAAATTAGACATGTTACAGCCTGCCTCGGCAAAATGAAAAACCGCTTCCACTTTTTTGTTACCCTGCTTTCTGCTTCATCTTCATCTTCATAAACAGGAGCTATACTGCTAATTAATTGCTACCAGCATTCCGCTGAAGTCAAACGACCTTGATGTATAATCATTCAGGTGTCGAAAACAAATGTTACAACAATAGATGGTGCACTGACAAGGATAACGCTGTTTATGCCTGAATTTACCATTCATCCTCAATAAATCAACATTAAAAATTAAAATTATATGGAAACTGTGGTTACATTCAAAGTTTCCTTAGTTTTGTGATTCACTATGGAAATGCAAGAGAGACTATTACAAAAAGCTGCAGAATTGTTTCTAATATATGGTATCCGTTCCATTACAATGGACGAAATCGCTCTCCAACTTGGAATTTCGAAGAAAACAATTTACCAGTTCTACGCTGATAAAAATGAATTGGTAAGAGCTGTGATACTCAAGGTATTAGTTCATAACCAGGATTGTTGCCAGGCACATAAAAAGTTTGCCAAAAATGCCATACATGAAGTATTCCTTGCCATGGAAATGGCGGAGCAGACGTTTGCAAACATAAATCCCTCCATGTTACATGATATTGAAAAATATCATCCCCTGGCCTATGAGAAATTTGTTGACTTTAAAAACAATTATCTCTATCCCATGATTAAGGAGAACCTGGATTTGGGCATTAAAGAGGGATTATATCGGGATGATATCAATACCAGTATCATGTCTCTGATACGTCTGGAAACTATTATGCTTCCATTCAGTCAGATTATTTTTTCAAGGCCTCAATTTAAGATGGCGGAAGTGCAACAGCAGCTGATCGAACAATTTGTTTTTGGTGTTGCCTCTCTCAAAGGATACAAGCTCATTCTGAGATACAAAGAAGAAAGAAATAAAAATATTTTACAAGATGAAAAGGGAAAGATTTAGTTATACCGGCTTGATAGTATTCTTTACTTTAATTGCAACAGCCGTGGTGGCTCAGCAAAGACATGCGATGACTGCTAAAGAAACGGTTGATTATGCATTGAAGAACAGCGTGCAGGTG
>JBBJOD010000069.1:0-13421 GCA_037721715.1 Chitinophagaceae bacterium
AAATGACGGAAAATTCACCACTCAGGAGGAGATTAACAATTGGCCAATTAATGTTGATGGACAGGGTAACAAAACCTTGCTTCCAGGCGATTTAAAATATAGGGATATTAATGGCGATTTTGTGATTAATGCACTTGATCAAAGGCCAATCGGTTATGGTTTAGGCACTCAGCCAAACATCAATTTCGGAGCAACGTTTGGGGTGGCTTACAAATCATTCGACTTCAACATGGATTTCTCCGGTGGAGCAGGCTATACCTGGTTCCAAAATTTCGAGACCAAATGGGCATTCCAAAATAACGGTAACCTTAATACAATTTTTGAAGACCGCTGGCACCGTACAGACCCCTATGATGTAAACAGCGCCTGGATACCAGGATATTATCCGCCAAACCGTTTCAACCAGAGCGGGCATAGCAGCAACAACAGGCGGTCTACCTTCTGGGGACATAATGTTAAATACCTGCGTGCAAGAACCATACAGTTAGGGTATACCATTCCACCTACCGTATTGGCAAGAGTAAAAGTTCAACGCGCCCGGATTTACATCAATGCATACAACCTGTTCACCTTTGATAACCTGCGTAAATATGCCGTTGACCCAGAAATTCAGGATGATAACGGTCTCCAGTATCCGCAGGTTGTCAATATCAATGGAGGTATTAATTTATCCTTTTAATTTATTTATAATCATATACATGAAAAAGATTGTTGCTATTGCCATTTTAAGTGTCCTTTTAGGAGTGGGAGGTTGTAAAAAGGACAGTGAATTCCTAAATGTGGAAGCCTTCGGCATCCTATCCGCTGGCCAGGTATTCTCTGATAATAACCAGGTAATATCGCTGTTGGGTGACCTCTATAACCGCCAGCTTGATATCACAGCCTTTAAAAACGGCTGGGAAAGTTTTGCTGACTTCAGCGAAGCGGTTCCTGCAACTACCGGAAGTGCATTGGTAAACCGTAATGGCTGGGGGTTTGGTGAATGGGCTAACTGGGATTACGGATACATTCGTGATCTTAACCTTTTTATTGAAAGGGCTGCGGAAGCAAAAGCCCTGGCTGAAGGTGACCGCAACCGCTTCATCAGCGAGGCGCGTTTTCTCAGGGCAAACCACTATTTTGAACTGGTTAAAAGAATGGGCGGCGTTCCTCTTATCACCAAATCATTGTTGTACAATTTTAGCGGAGACCCTAGCTACCTGCAACAACCACGCGCAAAAGAATCAGAGATCTATGATTTTGTGATCAGCGAGGCCGAAGCAATAAAAGGTTTGCTGCCAGTGCAAATAACTGAAAAGTCACGGGCAACAAAAGGTGCGGCGCTGGCGATGGAAACAAGGGCGGCTTTATATGCAGCATCCATTGCAAAATATGGCGTTAATACGCCACAGGTATCACTTCCCGGTGGTGAAGTAGGTATACCGGCTACTATGGCGACCGGCTACTACGAGAAGGCGTTAAAAGCTGCGCAGGAAATAATTACAGGTAGCGCTGGCGCTTATGGCCTTTACAGAGCAACAGCAGATCTTGGCCAGAATTTCGCCAACCTTTTTATAGACAATACAAACAAAACAGGCAATCCTGAGACGATATTTTTTGAGGACTATAAAATACGCAGTGGTAAAACCCATGGTTTTACAACAAACAACCAGCCCCGTTTTGGAGCAGAGGAAGAAGAAGGCGGAAGGATCAATCCTTCCCTGAACCTTATGCAGGAGTTTGAAAGGCTTGACAATACATTCGCTCCATTTGCCATTCAGGACGCTGGTGGAAACCCGATCTATTACAATACGCCATTAGAAATATTTGCTGGCCGCGATGCGAGATTATGGGGTACTGCCATTCTTCCGGGTGCTTATGGCAGGAACAGAAATACTGATATTTTCGCGGGTTACCAGTTGGCAAACGGTACTATCATCACAGGAGGTGAGCGCGGCACACTGGGAGACTTACCTGGTGTAGCTGGAAAGGTTCAGGTGGTTGGATTGGATGGACCTTTGAATTCAAGGGATTTTGTGGCACAGAGCGGGTTCTACCTGCGCAAGTTTATTGATCCGGCACCAGGGGGTGGTTCAAGAGGTACCGGAAGTGAAGTGCCATGGGTGCGTTATCGATATGCCGAGGTTTTGCTGAACGCGGCAGAAGCTGCTTTCGAATTGGGTCAACCAGTTGTAGCAGCCGGTTACATGAACCAGGTGCGTGCAAGGGCTGGACTGATTACCCCTCTTACTGCAGGACAAATAACTTTCGACCGTATCGTACACGAGCGCAGGGTGGAACTGGCATTCGAAGGCCATTATCTTTATGACAGGAAACGCTGGAGATTGGCCCATGTAATAATGGATGGTAACCAGATGTCTGCAGCAGAATTAGTCACCAACCTCGGTGTGGCAAACAAGAGAAATACGCAACCTTTTGCTTTATGGCCTTATAAGATTCATGACCCGGGAGGTCCAAATCACAATAAATGGATTTTTAAGATTGTTAAACCTAGCATTGTAACAAGCGCTAATAGATTCCAATTGGGTAATTATTATTCACTGATAGATCAAGGTATCTTGGCTAACAATCCTAAAATTGTAAGACAACCTAATCAATAAATTAAAATAAAAGATCATGAAAATAAGATCTCATCATATAATTATAATTCTTGTAAGCGCATTTTTATTCTCGTGTAAAAAGGACAATTATGAGGAACCTAAATCGTTGTTAAGTGGAAGAGTCGTTTACAAAGGCGAAGCTATCGGACTGGAATATAACCAGGTTCCTTACCAATTATACCAGTTCGGATTTGGTAAAATTGGTGCAATCGGAGTGATAAAAGATCCGGATTTCCCAAATGATCCAAACAGAACATTAACCCTGACTACAACTTTTGCGCAAGATGGAAGTTATTCATCTCTCTTATATGATGGAGACTACAAACTTACTATGGCTGCAAGCCAGGGGCCATTTATGTGGGCGCAAACCGGAGGTAAGGCGGATACTGTAAATATAACAATGAGAGGTAGCCAGACACTTGATCTTGAAGTAATTCCTTATTATATGTTACGGACTCCGAAAATTGCTAAAGGCGGGCTGGGAGTGACTGCTTCTTTTAAAGCAGAAAAAATAATAACAGATGCCACTAACGGCAAGGCTATTGAAAGGGTAAGCCTGTATATTAACAAAACCCAGTTTGTATCGGGTGCTGATAACATTGCCAAAACAGATGTAGCTGGTTCTGCAGTTACTGACCCAAACAATATTTCAATAAGCGTTGCTGTTCCCACCATATCTCCAACCCAGAATTATATTTTTGCACGTATAGGTTTGAAAGTGGCAGGAGTAGAAGATATGATCTTTACACCTGTTACCAAAATAACGCTGTAAGTGGATTTATTTTATCTGAAACTGCCACCCTTTACTAACAAGCGGGTGGCTTTTTCATTTCGTTGTGCTTGTCTTCGGAATGTTGCAGGTTCGGAAATACATACCATAATCATTCAATTAACATTGTCAATTTATTACAGATGAAAAAAATTATCTTGTCGGTTTACATGGCGGCATTTGTTTTCGCCAATTATTCATATGCCCAGCCGGAAAGGATGGTCTGGACAAAAGAAGAGGCAAAGAGCTGGTACAAGCAATGGAGTTGGGTAAGGGGGAGTAATTTTACCCCGAGAACAGCTATCAACCAATTAGAGATGTGGCAAAAGGAATCGTTTGATCCGGCCACCATTGACAGGGAACTGGGTTTTGCAGAATCTCTGGGGTTTAACAGTATGCGCGTATTCCTGCATCATCTTGCCTGGCAGGTAGATCCTTCCGGGTTTAAAGGAAGGATGAATGAGTACCTTGCGATAGCAAAAAAGCACCATATTTCTACCATGTTCGTTTTCTTTGATGACTGCTGGAATGAAAGTTGTAATGCCGGTACCCAGCCCGCGCCTAAGCCAGGCGTTCATAATTCCGGATGGGTCAGGGATCCGGGTAAACTGTTGTATGATGATCCATCTATAGTTACTATGCTGGAGAAATATGTAAAAGACATTCTCACCACTTTCAGAAACGATAAAAGAATTTTCCTGTGGGATCTGTATAATGAACCGGGTAACTCTGATTACGGTAACAAGAGCCTTCCTTTAGTACAAAAGGTTTTCAAGTGGGGACGGCAGGTAAACCCGAGTCAGCCTTTGTCAATTGGTGTTTGGAACAATAAGCTTGATGACCTGAATAAATTCCAGCTGGAAAATTCTGATGTCACTACTTACCATAACTACAGTGATGAAAAGGAGCATGGCAAAGTGATAGACAGCCTGAATAAATACGGACGTCCGTTAATCTGTACCGAATACATGGCGCGTACCAGGGGCAGCAGGTTCGAGAACATCATGCCGCTGCTAAAAGACAACAATGTTGCTGCTTTCAACTGGGGCTTTGTGGCAGGAAAAACGAATACGATCTATGCGTGGGATACTCCTATGGCGGGTGGAGAAGAACCCAAAGTCTGGTTTCATGATATCTTCCGAAAAGACGGATCTTCTTATAGTGAAAACGAGGTGAGCCTTATCAGGTCCTTAACGGGTAAATCAACAAAAAAGAAAGTGGCGGCAAAAATAAGATGATCCAGAGCTAACATGCCAATATGAAAACAGCTATGCGCCTTGTTTATCTGATTGCCTGTTTGAATTGCTTGTTTGTTCTGAGTATTGCGCAGTCTGTTGCACCAAATGGGGATATTGCTCTTGCTGACCCTGCCATACTATATTTCAAGGGCACTTATTATTTATATGGAAGCCGGTGACTGAAGGACCTACTATCATTAAAAGAAAAGATTTATACTATCTTTTTTATACTGCCAACGATTTCAGAAATCCCGATTACGCTGTAGGATATGCGGTCAGTTCTAGCCCCTATGGTCCCTGGAAAAAATACACCGGTAATCCGATCCTGAGCAGGAAAAATATAGGAACCAACGGAACGGGCCATGGTGATTTCGATTTAAATAAGCGCAGGAACCTGGTCTATGTTTTTCATACACATTATTCCCCAACCAAGGCTACACCCAGGAAAACAGCTATTATAAAAGCAAGCTTCTCTAAAGGTAAAGTCAACGGGGAGGATCAGGTATCGGTAGATCCTACAACGTTTTATTTTCCACAGGTGGAATAAAACGCAAAGACCGCAAAGGGGAGCTTTATCTCTTAAGAATTGGCGCAAGTGTTCCAACGGGCTTTATTCATGTTTGATTGAATCTCCAGACATTGCCCGTTGTACAACTTGTGCCCTGAGCAATTTGATGTCTTAACCGCAGCGCAGGCTAAAATCAACTTCCTGCCTGCTTAAAATAAAAATGCCCATTTCAAACGATTACAAGATCAGTATTATTATTCCTGCAATAAACGAAGCTGACCAACTAGCCAAACTGATCACTTACCTTACATCTTTGCCTGGCACCGAACACATAGCTGAAATAATTTTAAGTGATGGCAACAGCACCGATGAAACAAGAACCATCGCCAGCAATTTAGGTGCTACCGTAATCGTTAACGAAAAGTCGGGACGGGCCATACAAATGAATAACGGTGCCAGGCAGGCAACCGGAGCCATTCTCTATTTCCTGCACGCCGACTCGCTACCTCCCAGGAATTTTATTGAACAAATTCAGCACAAAGTGCGAAATGGGTTCGTGGCGGGTTGTTACCGGCTTCATTTTGATTACCGGCATTGGTTCCTGCAGCTAAATGCCTGGTTCACTCGTTTCAACATGAATGCATTTCGTTTTGGCGATCAAAGCCTTTTTGTAACCAGTCGCGTTTTTGAAAGCATCAAAGGTTTTCGTGAGGAGCTCATTATCATGGAAGACCAGGAAATTATTTACCGCATTCGCAAAAAGGGAAATTTCACCGTTATAAATGATTACGTAACCACCTCTGCCAGGAAGTACCGCCTGAACGGGGTTTACAGGATGCAGGCCATTTTTTTTTACATCTATTTCTCCTATTTATTGGGAGCTAGCCAGGAGTCACTGGTAAGGAAGTACAAAAGGCTGATTAAGAATTAAGGCGTTACTTCATCAACTGGTTTCGTTTTAAACGTTCCTTTTTCCATGGCCGAATCTTTTTGAAGGGTAACTGTAACAAGTATGCGATGGTTAATTCATTTTCCCTGTTATACGACGCCACTCCTATTTTTATCATATCCTGCCGGATATGCAGGCGGATGGTTTGATGAATCCTGTCCCAGAAAGAAAAGATGACGGAAAAATTACTGTCGGTTTCTTCTTTTATATCTGAATGATGAATGCCATGCATACGAGGCGTAACAATGAGGGTATTTAAAATTTTTTCAAGCCTCAATGGCAGCTTGAGATTACTGTGATGAAAAAGAGTAGCACCTTCGAAAATTATCTCGTAGATAATTACCACAAAAGGCGAAGCACCGGAAAGCAAAACAAATGTTCCCCGGAAAAACAAAGAGCCGATCAGTTCTCCATAATGAAAGCGGATGGCCGTAGTTACGTCCAGGTCAAGGTCTGTATGATGCACCAGGTGAAACCTCCACAACAAGGGCAGCTTGTGATTCAGCACATGCCATAAATAATTTGTATAATCAAACACCAGAATTGCCAGTACAGCCTCCGCCCAGTGCGGCAAATGAAACAGGTAATTTAACCCAATTTTCCAGGTTTCGTTTTGGATCGTTAACCATCCCATTGTTGGCAGGAACATGAACCGTAATAAGATGAAAGAAGGTATAGAGATGATGTTATTTATAACCGCCCTTTTAAAAAATGGCTGAACACTTTTGCGCAACGGGTATTTCCGTTGCACAAAGTATAGTAACAGGAAAATGGCTACCAATATTGGTATGCCCATCCAATCGAACACATCGTAAAGCAGCTTCATGAGTTGCGTAATTTATCGCCTTCGCTCTTCCTGGGATGCAGGGTGGCGTCTTTATTCAACCCATATTTTTCCTGTATCCAGGGAGAAGAGCTTTTTTTGGGGCGGCCTATCATCATTTTAAAATATTCCCAACCGAGCTTTAGTTCATTCGCCAGGTGTCCTGGAGGCTTATAACCATAGGCCCGGTATTTTCCAGGCTCCACTTTTCCCTTCCTGCGTGTAAAATCAGCAAAATCAATTACCCATTGATCAAATGACGACATTACTGCTTCGTCTTTTACCATGTGCTCCGCCTGCGTTTCACTGTACTTTTTATCCTTTCCAAAAAGCGCATATTGCCAAAGATGATCAGGTACTTCAATGCCGCCATACCGGCACTGCCATACAAGTGGCTGGTAGGCCAGTCTGTCATTTTCAAAGGGCTCCTCCTCTGGGTTAAAGTATTCTTTGTGTTGCAGGATCTCTGGTATCCCTTTTTTATCCAGTTCATCTCCTCCATCATCGCCGTAACAGAAAAATGCGCAGGTCCGGCCTTCGAGGTGATTAAGGCTTAGCTTTTTCCATTCAGGTGAATGTTCGAGCGTTATTGCCTTACCTGGGTCTTTGTGATCGACCAGTTTTTCATCAGGATTTCCGCCATTCATACATACCAGCCTGTCAAACAGTAGTTTCAGGGTAGAAGAAGGAGCATACCAGTTTATAGGGCCTATGATTGCCCAGGCATCTGCCATGTCGAGCCTGGAATACATGTCAAGATCCCACATCAGGTCGGGCTCTTTGCTGTCATTTTTTTTGTAACAATTGCAGGGCCATACACAGAGTGCCATCGATGTGGAAACACATGCATTACAACTTTGAATACGCGGCCTGTTGTAGACATTTCCAAGATCCTCCATATCAATCTCCCATTCTGCCGGCATGTTGGCAGCCATCCTGAGCATCAGCATCCGCGACTTGGAATCAACGCCCGGGCAATTATACTGGCGACGGTTAGAGCCGGAAATAATCAAGACCCTGAACGGCCGTTTGTCTGTTGCTAGTTTGGCATTGTCGTCATTAGGTTTCATAGTTGAAGCGTTTAAGAAGAGCTGCAGGTATTCAGCTAGTTGCTATCACGAAGAAAATAGATCTACTGTTTTTTACCGACTGCTGACCGCTGACAGACCAGCATCAAAGTGCCTTATTTAATCAATCGTCTTAAATCTTCATCCAGGTCAGCTTCCACATCAACATCATTTAATACAGGCAACAATGAATAGGACATGCCGGTTTTTTGGAACTCAGTAATCGTTTCACTGCACACATTCTCACTGCTCCATGACTTTTCTTTAAACAGTGATTCCTGCATTGTTTTCAGTCCTATCAAATAATAGCCTCCGTCTTCCGAAGGCCCCAGTACCGCGTCAGTATCCTGCAGTTGTACCAAGGCATCATTAATAATGGCTGTGGATAACTGGTAACAATCACTACCTATTATTATCGCCTGGTGGTACCCAGCATGGAATATATCTTTGAAAGCGTTCGCCATGCGAGCACCCAAATCAACGCCTTCTTGCAATTTTTTTTCGTACCTGGTATTATCCCAGTGATCGGTATCATCTACAAGACCGGCGTAGTATACAAATTTATTGCAGACGATACCTGATGTTATTAACACGGTGTGTGCCAACAGGTGTTTATAAATTAACAGCGCTTTGGTATTACCGATAGTCTTTGCCAGCCGCGTCTTCACTTTACCTTCGATCGGGTTCTTAACAAAAATGATGAGGGCTTTTTTTAACATATGATTTATGTGCTTACTGTTCTGCCGCAGCTGGTGCCGGCCCCTGCAGTACAGCTATAACAATGCTGGTTAAATATAACTTTACGGGTGCCAGGTCAGCTTTTTGAATTCCGACAGGTGTTTCGACTCGCCGCATGAAACCTTCATGTCAAGCATCTGGCTAAAATCCCAATCGTACGAAAATCCATCCAGCTTATTCAGAGCGTATTGCGGCACATCACACGCAGTGCAGCATCCGGGTTGAAGGCCGTTACCATTTTTTTATGTAGGAAACATAGTTTCCGCTGACCAGCAGTTAATCAAGGTAACGGCTGATTGGCATGTTAGTGATCGCGTAAAGGCTGTTAAATGAATGCCATAGGATTGACTCCTTAATTGCCGGCTACATGGCTATTTCACTGATCTTGTTCATCATCTGCACACCATGAACCAGCGTAGAGCCTCCGCGGATGGCGGATGCAACATGTACGGCTTCCATCATCTGGCTTTCACTCCATCCTTTCTCATAGGCATCGCTACTGTAAGCGTCAATGCAGTACGGGCATTGAAGCGCATGAGCCACCGCCAGGGCAATCAGTGATTTCTCTTTGGCACTTAACGCACTGTCTTTGAAAACTTCGCCATACCAAGAAAAAAATTTATCTGCCATTTCCTTTTGATACTTCCCTACATCACCGAATTTTTTCAGGTCCTCTGAATGATAATAATTGTCTGCCATATAGATTGTTTAAAAGTAGTGGTAATATTCATAGTATAAGATTGTTTTCCAATAATTTGTTTAGACGCCGTCGTATTAACTACAGCATGCAAAATGCAACAAGAATTAGCTATTTGCAAGGTATTGAAGGCAAGGTAACACTGGTTAGCTTATAACAGCTCATTGGTTTATTCTGCTTACATTGAGTACGATATTCTACTTCGCTTTTATGATTACAAAAATTGAAGAAACAGCCAGGTATCTTGTCGGCAAGGGCTTTGAAGGCAGTTCAGCAGGTCTTGTTCTCGGCACGGGCCTCGGCGCTTTTGTTGAACGTGTTAAGATAATCGATACTATTTCATACCATGACATCCCTCATTTCCCTGTTGCTACGGTAGAGTTTCACAAGGGTCGTCTTATACTGGGTGAACTGGCCGGTAAGAAAATTATGGTCATGCAGGGCCGGTTTCATTATTATGAAGGATACAGCATGCAGGAAATAACTTTTCCTGTGCGCGTGATGAAAGCGCTGGGCGTTAGGAATTTATTGCTGAGTAATGCAGCCGGCGGTATGAACCCGGGTTACAGGAAAGGCGACCTGGTGCTTATTGAAGATCATATCAACCAGTTGCCGGAAAATCCACTAAGAGGTTTGAACGATCCTGCCTACGGCGAGCGTTTTGTTGATATGAGCCAGCCTTACAGTGAAGAACTTAACGGGCTATTACTGAATGCGGCGCATTCATTGAACATACCGTTGAAGAAAGGCGTATATGTGTCTGTGATGGGCCCTAACCTTGAAACAAGGGCAGAATACCGTTTTCTAAGGAACATAGGTGCCGATATGGTGGGGATGAGCACAGTGCCTGAAGTGATAGTGGCCAACCAGGTGGGTATAGCCTGCGCTGCAATAAGCGTAATAACGGATGAATGCGATCCTGACAACCTAAAGCCCGTAAACATTACTGAAATTATTGCGGTGGCCGGCAAGGCAGATGAAAGTTTAAGCCAGATTTTCCTGGAAACGTTGCAGGCTTGTTGATTTCAACCTGTAGGTCTTTTTGCAAACCTGTTGGTTCGTTGTTCCATTGGAGCAACGTGTTTATAGTGATTGAGAATCTCCGTCTATGGCTGCCTATCCTTGTAGTTTTGACAATCATACCCGCTACCTGAGATGTAACACGGTTTGCTGACCGCTGACCACTGTAAGCGTTTTGTTAATTAACTTTTAACACCCTGATTTTTCAACGTTTACGTTATCTTAATTCTGTAAAAAGATGCATATTTATATATTATTAAATTTGCACTTATTTACATGCGTTTAAAAAAAAAATAAAACTTCTGGGTTTTAAAATATTCGGTTATGAACAAAGTCTATCTACTACTCCGGAACAATCATAAAACCGGCCCGCATAGCCTGGAAGAATTCACACAAATGGGTTTAAAACCACTTGACCTTATCTGGATAGAAGGAAAGAGTTTAACCTGGTCTTATCCTTCAGAGATCGGCGTATTGAAACCGTATGTTTTACAGGCTGGTGATACGAATAATAAAGAGCCGGCGCACGAGCATACTTTACCAGCTGCGGCTGTTACATCAACCCGTCATCACCAGGCATTTATGCCACCATCTGTTGAAACCACGCTGCAGCCGGCAGAACCACCTGTTAAGAAGATATACGTCAGCATGCCCGTTACCAGGGTTGCGCAGGCACCATCTCCGTCTCCGTCTACAGCTCCGAAAACCGCAGTGGTGGATATAGAACAAAAGGCCGAAGAATTAAGGAAGCGTATCCAGGACAATACTGCAAGCACAAAGCAGGTGCTGGCCGAACCTTCCATGCAAGTTAAGGTATCGCGTTCAGTTGGAGACCTGGAAGAAGATTACACTTCCTGGATGTTCAATCAACAGTCAAAAAAGAAAAGTAATTCATCATGGATAGGCATTGCCGGAGCAATCGGTGCAGTGCTTATTCTCGGGGCGGGCTTTGGCATTTCAAGATATGATTTCAGTAAGAACGAACCTATTGCACAAACCCTGGTAGAAAGTGAAGCTCTAATTATTCCTGTCGACCAACCAGGTTCAGGTGTTGCGCCGGTATTTAACGAGCAGGAAGCGTCAGCAGGTATCACAGCGCCTCCGCCGGTTCAAAATAATTCTTATACTACTAATACCGAAAGGGAACCTGTCATAAAAAAGAATGTAAAGATTTTAAGTAACCAGGCTCCTCAAAAAAACACAGCTTCCATTGAAAAGGTAAGAGAAGCCGTTAAAGAGAATGAAACGACTGCTGATCAAACTGTAACAAATTCTATTCCTGAAACAAGAACAGAAACAGTGGAGCCGGCATCTTCAAAGCCAGGAAAGAAGAAGACCCTTGGAAAAGCGTTCAGTGGCTTCTTCGGAAAATTCAAGCGTAAAGCGGAGGTAGAGCCAAATACTAAAACTACCAACGAGACGAGTTCCGGTAAAACACCCGCCGAAAAGCCAGAGGCTTCCACTCAGGATGCAGGCACCGAAAGAAAAGCCCGGCGTCGTAGCGACGAGATAAATGCAGGCAACAATACACCCGTTTCAACACCGGTTGAAAAGGTACATCTCGAAGAAATGGTCGACATTACTTCCAATGAACCCGCAGAAAAATGGATGCTCGGAATACATGGTGTAAAGCTTACTATACACAACCGGAGCACTGAAATGATGCGTACCGCTGCGGTGGAAGTGCGGTATTATAATGAGCAACATGAAATGCTGGATAAGAAGTTGGTAAATTTCGCCAACGTTCCTTCGTCTAAATCTTCTACACTACCGGTACCGGACCATCGCCTGGCCGACCATACCGACTACCGGATAATAACTGCGAGTAATTAGCACGTGATACAAGGCGATTTCAGATGAACATGAAAAATCCTCAATGATGCTGGACACTTAGTTGACACCTTACTTCTGCGAGGGCATTAACTGTCAGGGGCTTTGAAATAAAATTTATAACATACTTATATTTCATAGACCTGCTTATATCGTTATGGTCTATGGAAGAACTCAGGATCACAATTTTTAATTTCTCAGATAAATTACCATTTCTTGCTTCGAGGGCATCGAGGAATTCAAAGCCGTCCATACCAGGCATATTGAGGTCAAGAAAAAGTAAAGTAGGTGATTCTTGTAACGGTTGATTGTTGTCAAGCAACTGAAACGTTTTCAAGAGGGAAAGTGCATCCGTGGCGTTATCTGCTAAATGTATCTCCTTTACAATGTTTGTTTGCTTGATAACCATCTCTTCGATCATTAAACAAAGGGCATCGTCATCAACACAGATTATTCTTTTAATCATGTTTTATTTTTATGGCAAACATCTAAATGCTTTTAGAAGCAGCTATCATCAATCGACGGATAGCCTAATTATTACCTCTGTAAGCTTCTGTGTACCTCAGTATTAAAATGGCCGCATTCAAGTTCCGTCGGGTAATAACGAATAACGAAGCTAAAATATTATTGTCCGCCCATGGGGAAAGGCGATAGCTTTATAGTACCGATTGCCAGGCCCGGCATAAGTGTTAATAACCGCAATGTCCGGGAAAACACTTATTTGAAGGGCGTTTTCTAATACTTCTTGAATTTTAACGTTATCTGATTGAAACCGGTAACATCTAGATTGCCAAACAGAGTAACAACTGCCTAAAATATATTAAAAGAGAATGATGCACAATGTGCCACAAGATCAAATCACTTATGTTGATGCTGCCGGTTGGAGAGATAGGATGAAAAGATCCTGGTTGTTAGTAGGTATTTTTTTCTTTACCAACGTCCCCATCATCCTGTCTCAGCATAAGATTAATTACGCCAGTCATGCAAATATTATATACCGGTTTACGAAATATGTAGACTGGCCTGCCGATAGGGAATCAGTTGATTTCATCATTGGAATCGTGGGTGAAACTCCTTTGTTTGAAGCACTGCATCACTCTGTAAAAAACAAGCTGGCAGGCAGCCAGAAGATATCCATCAGGATATTTGACTCTTCCAGTGTTATTTATGATTGCCACATAT
>JBBJOD010000540.1:0-3622 GCA_037721715.1 Chitinophagaceae bacterium
TTCTGTTAAAGATAAGATATTTCACCGTCATAGTATATTTGACATGACACTAGTAAATAACCGCTTGATTATTTACTTAGCTGAATTGAATGATTACAACGACCGGTGAATGATTCGTCATTTGATGTGATTATTACAGTCGTGTCTTTCAATTGTAGCAGTAGTTGCTGCACATTATCTTTGTAAGGTTGGTCAATGCCGAGCCATGGTTCTTCCATTAACACCAGCAGCGGTTTGTGTGCCAGGGCCCTTATTAGTAAAATTTTTTGGACAACATTTGCTGGCAATCGTCTACCAGCAGGGTCCAATTGGGTGTCGTAACCTAAAGTCAGCGTAGATAGATAGGTGTTTAACCCTGTTTGCACTGACAATTCATTGACGTAGTCGGTGTCAATTCCGGCTTTACCCAACGTTAGGTTTTCCCAAACGGTACCGTTGAAAATATTTTCCTGCGGAAAGAGTATACCGGTTCGTTCTCTTAGCGATGTGCGGTCATAATTGCCCAGTGGTATATCGTTTATTAATAGGGATCCATGGAATTCCTTATATGCTCCTGTTAGAAGTTTTAACAGGGTCGTTTTACCCGACCCGTTATCTCCGACTATACAAACCTTCTGCCCCGGTAGAATTTTGAAAGTTACATTATTTATAACCGTCTTATCAGTCTCGTATCCAAATGAAAGGTTTTGTGCTTCTACGCACAACGCTTTCGAACCAGCCAATTTGTAACTACCTGAAGTGTCAGCCGGTTTATCAATCACTTTTTCAATCTTCTTAAAAGAAGTCAAAAGATCATATACGCTGTCAAGGTTTGCAATTATTTTTTCTACAGAATTGATCACAGTAAGAATAATGATTTCTGCGGCGACAAACTGGCCAATATTTATTTGTTGCTCCAGTAAAAGTACAACACCCGTAATCAGGAGTGCAGCTGTAATCATAACTTTAAAAGCAACGAGTATCCTGTAGTGCAGCACTAAAACAGCAAAATGTGCTGTACGTGCCTTTATATAGCCTATTGCTTCTTCATTTGCCTTTTTCACATGCAAACCTGTAGCTGAAGAAAATTTGAACGTGCTCACAAGTCTTGCCATTTCTTCAAACCATCCTGCCAGCCCATACTTATAGCTGCTTTCAGTGAGACTGCTTTGTAAACCTTTGTTTCCGGTTAGATAAATGATAAGCCAGAGTATCAGTAACAGCACTATACCAAATAGAATAAAGAATGGATGATACATTGACAGCAATATAAGTCCGAAAATAATCTGTATCATGGCTATTGGCAGATCCAGTAGAAGTTTGGAAAGACTTTTTTGCAAAGCAACCGTATCGAAAAATCTGTTAACCAGTTCTGGAAGGAAGTAATCATTTGTTTTTTGAAGATCAAACTGTGGAATACGGTCGGCAAATGCATAAACATACTTGACGAATATTCTTTGCTGTAATTTTTCAATAATCTTCATTTGGTTGATCTGCATGATACCCGCAAGCAGCACCCCTGTTACCAGTACAATTATTAAAACAAAAAGTGATGCCGATAATGTACCTCCTAATACAAAACCAATAATGGCCTGAACACCCACTGGCAATGAAAGCTGGATTAGCCCGCTTAATACGGCAAAGAAATAAATCGCTCTAATATCGGCGTTTTCCTCCTTTACAAGGTTCCAAACACTTGCAAAAGGGCTAATAGACTTCGTCATAGACTTAAGTAATATGAAATTGATGAATGTAAGTGTTGCGCCCTAAAAAAGAGATACTTTTTTTGGAGGTGGCGCATCATGTCCTTGCGCAGAAGCGGAAATGATAACGACCGAAGCCAGGCAGAAGGATAACTTGTTGAAAGTTGCAGATGGATACTCTATGGAATGAGTGATAAATTCTTTTACCTCCTTCTCATCCATTTTACTGAAACCATCCTCACTTTCTGCCATGTCTTGTACCGAATTCATCGTGATTGTTGTAGAATTCATTATTCCTGCAGACTGGCAGGCCATTAACATGAGGAGCAATATGGTTATTAACTGTTTCAAGAGGCTGCAAGATGCGTGTTAATTCCGGATAATAAGAATGTTTCACAACCCGGGGCTATCTATTATAGCCTTCAGTTGTGAAAACCCCAGTCTTTAACAAATTGTTTTGATAAGGGCTACTCCGATTTGATTTTTTATTGTTGGAACAAATTTGTTGTTTTGACTAAAAATGCCTGGACATATCATAAAAAAAGTATCGGTAAATGCAAAATTATTCTCAAAAGTATGTTTCCTCCAAAATGAGAATATCATAAAATGCATATAGCAAGATTGAAAACAACATCACACAGTTAAAGGTACATCATATAAAGGAACACTCTAAAATACTTGAAGTGTCAGTGACCGATCTTTTGAACGATGACTTTGAGATTCATAAACCGGTAGTAATCCCGAAGATCGTCACCAAGGCAGATTTGCTGTCACATATAGAGATCTTAAATAAACGGGTACATGCCAAACATGCCATCAAGCATGATGGTTATATGGTAGCCTTGTCGCTTATAATTTCTGCTGAAAATTCAATCTCTATTGTACATTGATAAAAAAGAATATGCAGCCTCTATATTAAAATGTCATTAATTGATCCATCTTGATATTAAGTTGGTTTTACCGTAAAAACGGCTAAGTTGGCATTCAATAAAGATATTTTTTTGCGAAACAGCTTTTTCTATTATATTGTATTATAATATTATAATTCAATAATAGTATAGTATAACTTTTAATGAAGCAGTTGCCGTTTTGCTCAATTAATACTTCGTTGCCAGGATTTACACCGACTGTTATAAATTTGTTGGCAATTAATTCGCTTACCGGTACTAGAACGGTAAATGCCACCACAAAGTATAAAAGACTAACTACGTCAGTTATTTACTTGTTATTTTTTTTTCTTAGCCGTATTGCAGCTAAAAATATTCAACCGCTTCCGTCCAGCCTTGCCTTATTAAGACCAGTCAATGTATTCCCCCCAAATGCTGACACAACATTTAAATTCGTCGATAAGAGTAATGGAAACAAGCGGGCTGTCTCCATCGCCGATAGAAAAATCAATTCATTCCCTGTTTTTTCCACAGAAGTCTTTGCTGCATCAAAAAGCCATTACGAAATTCAAACAATCTGGAAAACTGTTGCGCCTGTACAAAAAGGCGACGTACTGGTGGCAAGGTTTTCCATCCGTTCTGATTATGCCAAACAGGAGTCAGGTGAAGCGGTAGTCTACTTTTTTGTTCAGCAGGCATCAGGCGCTTTCGATAAAAGTGTAATCCTTGATATAAGTGCAGGCCCCGAATGGAAAGCAGTAGATATACCGTTCATCGCTTTATCAGACATGAAGGCAGGTGACGGCGCTATTTGCTTTTCGTACGCGGCATTGGCACAGAAGGTTGAGATAACAACTGTACAGGTACTGAATTTTGAGCAGAGCGCTACGCTGGCTCAGTTGCCGGTAACCCGTTTTACCTACCAGGGCCGGAAAGAAAACGCCATATGGCGAAATAAAGCGTTAGAACGGATCGAAGAACTACGAACTGCGCCAATCAACATTGTTGTAAGTGATATGAAGGGCCGCCCTGTAAAAGAGGCCCAGGTACGTG
>JBBJOD010000541.1:0-3614 GCA_037721715.1 Chitinophagaceae bacterium
CCGGAGTTTATTGATGTGCTCAAGCAGAACCTGTGTGTAGAATAGCCGCCTTACTTCCGGGTCAGTATTTCCTGTTTCATTCCACCGGTTGAATACTTCAAGTATTCCCATTGAAGAATTTTCTTCACCTGCAATCCGATGACCAGGAAGGTCTACAAGTTTTAGCCGGAATGAAGAAGTACCCCAGTCGCAGCTTAAAAATTTTTTCATTGGCGTTAAGTTTTTGGTATCGGGCATCAGGTATCGGGTGCCGTGTTTAGCGATCGTATGGAGATGGGCTTACTGAAGTCCAGCCACCATCAATAACCAGGCTCTGGCCGGTAATATGCCTGGCCTGGTCAGAAAGCAGGAATAAGGCTGCCTGCGCGATATCTGAAATAGAAGCAGGCCTTCCCAGCGGCGTAATGGCCGACCAAATTTTTTCATATTCCGGGTCATCGCTTGTTCGTTCTGTCAAAGTGGCTCCCGGGGCGATGGCATTTACCGTGATCTTGTGAGCTGAGAGTTCAACTACCAGGTTTTTAGCCAGCATTTCCAATGCGGCTTTCGTCATGCTATAAGCGGCTAAATTTTTATGAGCCTGGTGACCAGTCACGGATGAAGTAAATAATATCCTTCCACCATTTCCCTGTTGTATCATTTGCCGCGCAGCGGCCTGTGCCAGAAAAAAACTGCCTCCGAGGTTAACTTTCATCACCTGGTAAAAAGAATCTGCCGGGTAATTTAGAAAATCTCCAAACAGGGTGATGCCGGCATTGGCAACTGCCATCGTCAGTTTTCCAAAACGACTGACGGCTTCCTGAACCGTTCGATTTATGAAATCAATATCGGCAGCATCCCCCGCGAGGGCAAAGCAATTGCCGCCTTCGTCATTAATTGTTTTTGCAGCCTCCCTGGCGAGTTCTTCGTTTACATCATTCAAAATAATGGAAGCGCCACCTTGTGAAAGTTGACGGCAAATTTCAAAGCCAATACCCGGCCCGGCGCCTGTTACAATGGCTGTTTGGTTTGTAAACCCGTTTGAAAGCATTCGTAATGTTTTATTAAAATTAAACTTATGCTGAAGATTTCCTAATGAATGTCCGGGAACCCACCCCTTCTCCTCCCAGGAGGCGATGTGCAGTGCCCCGGCCATTTCCTTGCTCTGATTTGCATATGCAATCACCAATCGGAAAGCTTTTATTCAAAATCTGTAAATAATACTCAGCGTGACCGCGCATCCCCTCCAGGGAGGGGTAGGGGTGGGTTTCCAACCTCATTCAAATAAGACAGGATGCCACCTTTTAAATTATATAGGTTTGTAAATCCAAAAGTACCCTCCAGGATACGAATGGCCTCGGCACTTCGGCCACCTGTTTTGCAATGCATCACCACTTTAATATCTCTTGCAATTTTACCTGCATTGTCAGATACGGTAGACAGTGGCATAAGTTCGGCGCCTATATTAACCTGTTCGTACTCCCATGGTTCACGAACATCGATTAGTTGAATTGGTTCTTTACCAAATAATAACTCGCGCAATACAAGCGGAGTAACTTCCTTTAAGGGCATTGCAGGTGACATAATACCGCAAAATTCTTCGTAATCGATCAACTCGGTTATTGTAGGATGGGTACCATTCAGCGGATTTGCCGGATTGCGTTTAACCTTGAACGTTCGACTCTCAAAACTCAACGCATCAAAAAGATAGAAGCGGCCGCTTATTGCTTCACCTAAGCCTGTCAACACTTTAATAACTTCCAGTGCTTGCAGGCTGCCGATAATACCAGGTAATACGCCTAAGACGCCGCCTTGGGCGCAATCCTGGATCATTCCAGGAGGTGGCGGCGTGGGATAGAGGTCCCGATAATTAGGGCCACGCTCACCTTTTTTGTTTAGATAATTAAAAACTGACAACTGTCCTTCAAACTGGAAAATTGAAGCGTAAACGTTCGGCTTATCCAACAATACACAAGCATCATTTACCAGGTATCTTGTAGGAAAATTATCAGTGCCATCCGCCACAACATCATAATCTTTTAGAATGTCCAACGCATTTCCTGAAGTAAGTCGTGTGTCATAAATTTTTATGTTGATATAAGGATTCAATTGTTCCAGTCTTCTTTTGGCGGCAACAACTTTTGCAACTCCAGTTTCATTAACGCCGAACAATACCTGCCGTTGGAGGTTGCTTTCGTCTACCCTGTCGAAGTCAAAGATACCTATCATTCCGATACCGGCGGCCGCCAGGTAAAGTAAAAGAGGACTGCCTAATCCACCAGCACCAATAACCAGCACCTTTGCCGCCTTAAGCCGGAGCTGCGCTTCCAGACCGAAGCCAGGGATAATAAGGTGCCGGTTGTACCGGGTAATCTCGCCGGGTGAAAGATTCAAATTTTCTGTAGACATGTATTTAACATCGATGGGATGGACATTTTACACAAGAGGTTAAATTACGAACATAATACCTGATTGTATTACGATAAAAACTTTCTCTTTATCTAAGTTCGTCCGTAAATTAATTCGGTGTTGTTTTCTATTAATTACTTTTAGCTATACAGTTATAGCATCGTATGGAATATCGATTTCAAACACAATTTATATGAAAAAAGCTTTTATATTTTTTATGGCCTTCCTACACAACCAGCAAATGTTTTCTCAGTCAACCGGCAAACCAGTACTGATAGTGAATACTGCCAATGGAAAGTTAGAAGGAACCGATGAATCCGGGGTCAGGATTTTTAAAGGTGTTCCGTTTGCGCAGCCCCCTGTGGGCGACTTGCGCTGGAAGGAACCACAGGCTGTAAAAAATTGGGAGGGTATTCGGAAGGCAGACAAATTCGGCCCCAGGGCCATGCAACGTCCATTATTTGGCGATATGAGTTTTAGATCAAATGGAATCAGCGAAGATTGCCTTTACCTCAATGTCTGGACGCCTGCCCGCTCGGCTACAGATCACCTTCCGGTTCTGGTATATTTTTATGGCGGGGGTTTACTGGCCGGTGATGGTTCTGAGCCGAGGTATGATGGCGAGAGCATGTCCCGCAAAGGGATTGTGGCTATAACAGTGAATTACCGTTTAACGATATTCGGATTTTTTGCACATCCCGAGCTTACAAAAGAATCACCCCATCGCTCATCCGGGAACTATGGCCTTCTGGACCAGCATGCTGCACTGAAATGGGTTCAGCAAAATATAGCAGCCTTTGGAGGTGATCCAAAAAGAGTTACCATCGCCGGGGAATCAGCGGGCTCGTTTTCCGTAAGTGCCCATATGGCTTCTCCTTTATCGAAGAATCTTATTGCCGGCGCTATAGGAGAAAGCGGTTCATTGCTGAATATACAGCCATCCGTTCCCCTTTCTGCGGTTGAAAAAATGGGGGTTGCATTTGCCACAGGCCTTGGCGCCAGCTCACTTGCCGATCTTAGAGCAATGGATGCAGCCAGGATCCTGGAAGCAACGGCTTTACCAACAACTCCACGATTTCCGGTAACAATAGATGGTTATTTTCTACCTAAGTCACCCGCTGAGATTTATGCCGCTGGAGACCAGGCACGGGTGCCTTTGCTGGTAGGCTGGAATTCAGAAGAGTCGAATTACCGGTCTTTAATGGGGCAGGAAAAACCGACTAAAG
>JBBJOD010000542.1:0-3603 GCA_037721715.1 Chitinophagaceae bacterium
TCGTTGTTTACATCAGTACAATAAAGTGTCTGCCACAAACCAGTAGATTGAGGAATCGAAATTTCATGGAAAACTCCCTTGTTGTTCATGTATAATTTGACCGGCATCCATTCACCCGCGATCACAAGGTCCGGCCATCCGTCCTGGTTCAGGTCAGTAAAAGCGGAGCAGGTAACCATGCCGGTTTCTTTCAAAGTGATGACTGCTGTCGGCGCCAGGGTAAAGTTACCTTTCCCATCATTTAATTGTAAATAGGAAGACTGCGGGTATCCATAAGCTTTAGCATTCGCGAAGCCACCAATAAAAATATCATTATCTCCATCTTTGTCTATGTCTGCAAATGCGACAGATGTTTTATTGGAAAGTATGGAAGGAAGGCTGCCCGTTGCAAGCGTGAAATGGCCTTTCGTATCGTTTAAATATAAATGGTCGGCAAGATGGGGATTGCCGTCTTCGTATTCATTACCACCGCTGACAACATAGAGATCGGGGTAGCCATCCTGGTTTGCATCAAAGAAAATGGCATCTACATCTTCGCTCGACATGCTACTTTTAAATAGGGACGTGTCTGAAAGCAGGAAACGTCCTTCTTTATTTTGTGCCATCAAGCAACCTGCATTCCCTTTTGCACCGCAGACAAAGAAATCGTCCAACCCGTCATTATTTATATCGGCTACTGCTATTTTAGGCCCCCTGGTAGATTGCATATGCGGGATCAGGTACTGGGTATTGAAATCAATAAAACGATTTTCGGTATGTTTCCAGCTGATATCGATCTCATGGGTAATGTCTTTCAACAACGAATCTTTAACCGGGAAAAATAGTTCATGTTTAAATCCTGCCATCGCTTCTTCCTGCTTAACCAGTATCTGCTTTCCTGCTTCAACATTTCTTATTAGCTGGTACTTCTGATTGGGCCAGACAACCAGTAGGCTGTCAATTTTTTTGATATCACCCAAACCAAAATGCAATCGAGGTTCCGCAGAGGATTGAAAACCTCTTGTTAGCATTAATTGCTGGTATTGCATTTTCTGCCTGTTAAAAAGATATGCCTTCGCCCCGATGCCAAACGAATTCATACCAGTTCCCTTAAACGATATCGAGATAAAATTTTTCTTTTTTGCGTTATTTTTAAGGATAACCGCAGGCGCATCAATACAATTAATTACAAGATCAAGGTTGCCATCGTTGTCAAGGTCAGCGTAAGAGGCACCGTTAAAATATCCCTTCATATCACCGCTGCCCCAGGAGTCGCTTACATCATCAAAATTCAATTGGCCATCGCCCTTATACAGGAAGGGATGAGAAGCCCCGTCAGGCATTTTCTCCAGCGCCATGTTATCATACTTATCGGTTTGATTGAGGGCTTTGTGCACATACAGATCAGACACGAACTTGATATAGTCTAGGTCAACGGGGCGTTTAACAATGCCGTTTGATATGAACAGGTCTTTATTGCCGTCGTTGTCAAAGTCAGCGAATAGAGGAGACCAACTCCAATCAGTAGCCGAAACGCCACTGATGAGGCTCACATCACTGAAACTTATTCCGTTGCCGTTGTTTGTTTGCAAACAATTTTTTGAACTTTGAGGCAGGTAGCCATTGTTAATAATTTTTTGTTTGTAGGTATCAAACTGCTCATCACTTCCATATGATTTCAGTATTTTCTCGTCTTGAGGTAACATGTCAACGGTAATGATGTCCATTTGCCCGTCGTTGTTGTAATCTGCAGCATCATTGCCCATGCTAAACCTGCTAAAATGATTAAAATGTTTGCCAGCGCTTTCTGCAAAGGTGCCGTCGCCCTTATTTACATAATAATAATCGTTTTCGTGGAAGTCGTTGCCGATATAGATGTCTTCCCAGCCGTCGTTGTTAAAATCTGCGACTGCCATGCCGAGTCCATAATCAAGGCTGCTTTGATAGATGCCCGCCTGCGCCGATACATCTATAAATTTTTTCGATGCCGTGTTCATTTCATTGCGATAAAGCCGGTCGCCCGCATAGGCGTCAAACTTTCTCCGGTTGATTGTATCAACAATGTTCTCGTTTGCCTTATGCGACTGGTTTAAAATATAACAGTCAAGGTCCCCATCATGATCATAATCAAAAAAGACAGATTGCGTACTATACCCTGAGAAATCTAAACCATATACAGGAGCGCTTTCTGTAAAAGTGTTGTTTTTGTTATTAATAAATAGTTCGTTGCGTCCCTTCAAACCATGGTCGTGGCTCACTGCTGATACATAGATATCAAGATATCCATCCCCATTTACATCAGCCATCGTGGAACCTGTGCACCAGTCTGCACTGCCTTTTACCTGCGATGTTTCTGTGATGTCTTCAAATTTAAAATTGCCTTTGTTTAGATATAATTTATTCTTTCCAGGGCTGTTTGCAGTAAAGTAGATATCTGCCAGGCCATCATTATTTATATCACCTGTAGAAACGCCGCCGCCGTTATAGTAATACAGGTAATATAGAATACCAAAAGCCTTGCGTTTCAATGGTTCATTCCGGAAACTTATATTTGTTGTTGAGGAAGAAACGGAAGTGAACAATGTATCGGTTCGATGACAGGAAGAAATGAACCATGAAGATAGGATGATAAATAAGATGTTTTTTTCAAGAAAAAGCATGGCTGGATTTTATTCAATTGTCTTTCAAGATAGCGATTTAATATCCCTATAAATTACGTCATCTTTCATATTTATTGTGTTTGATTGGAAGAAGGATTGCTGCTAATAAAAGGAAGCACTTTCTTTGTTTCTTGCGGGTATATTTTGATCAAATGAGATCTCATTAAGGCTGGAGTGGAAGTTGTTGCTCCCTGGAGCATGACGGCAATTGAACGCGATGGTTGTTTTGGCATGTGACAGTCGATACAATTTTTAACGATCGATACACCCTCTTTGCCAGGCATCGTGCAAAAGTTTTTATGTTCGTTGTTATGACAATTCATACAACGTTTTGAAAATAAAGCCAGTTTCCCCCTTTCGTTTTCGTGGGTGTTGTGACAACTGGAGCAGGTAATGTTACTACCTTTGAAACATTTACTGGCAGCCAGTAATCCATATTGATTGCCATGTACATCGATACTGGTAGCGTCTTTTGAGGCCGTATCTATGGAAAAATAATTTGACAGCGTATCGCCGACGCTGAATTCAAAAGAAGGCTTTGTTTTGCTCAGACTGCCTCCATGGCACAAAGCGCACATGTCAATATTTTGCTGCCTGGAAAGCGCCGCAGGGTTAACAATGAATTTGCCTTTTGCTTCTTCAGGATGCTGAGTTTGGAATTGAACATGACTTGCGGCAGGACCATGGCATTTTTCGCAGTCAACTCCGTATAGAATTTTATTACGGTCAAACTCTTCCCACTGGCTCGTGGGTCCTGAAATGTTTTGAGCATAAGTGCTGTGGCATTCAACACAGCGGGAAGTAACCGGCCTGCTAAAAACTGCTTTGTCGGGAAATCCCGGGCTGTTTGACCACTGGTTGGCGGCGGTAAAATAAGTGATGGGCATTTGCAGCAGCCTGTTGTTGTAGCAATTCAAATAGGATTGTCCCTTACTACCCGAGCCAAAAATGATATCCATCCGGC
>JBBJOD010000543.1:0-3579 GCA_037721715.1 Chitinophagaceae bacterium
AACCTCCTGACACCTGGATTGCAAATAGTTCACCTTCAAAAGCTGGATAAATTTATACTGAGCTACCCGGATGGCGTCAAGACATTTGATGATTCGGCATCGATGGATGCTTTCACTCATAAGACGTTAGGTTATTCTCATCTGCAGCTAGAGGATGGCTATTTTAATTCACTTTAAAAATAATATAACGCTTCGTGGTAACATAGTAGTTAGGATCCTTCAAATATAATATTGTGTGTTATTTGTGCAAGGATGATTGAGCGTTATGCCAGAAAACATACTGAACAGTTATTGCACGAATTTCCGGCAGTAGCTATGCTTGGACCGCGGCAGGTTGGCAAAACAGCTCTAGCCAGGGAGATCAGCGACTATTACTCCCGAGGCCTTTATTTAGACCTGGAAAGCCCGATTGAACATACCAGATTAAGCGAACCAGAAGAATACTTTGAAAGACAAAAAGGCAAACGAAAGAGAAGGCGACTAAACAATATTATAATGGGTGCTATTAAGTCCGGCAAGGTATAAAAAGATACTTTGGAAAATATCTGGGGTAGAGAATACAGGAGTTATACCATATGCCTGTGTATAAGCTTCCATTCAGCAAAAATATTATACATAAACAAAGTTTGATTCATTAAGTAGTTGTTCCCCATTGAATTGATATGCTGCCAAATGGCCTTTTTTTGCAATGCTGTAGTCCAGGCAACAGATATTATTTCTATATAGCCTGGGATTTCCTTTTAGCCAGTAGTGACCGAAACACTGGCTTATCAACCTCATTATAATAATGGGTGTTTTTGAGTTTGGTAATGTCAACAGTACTTTCAGACAGGTCTTCAATAGGTTCTATACTAATCTCTTTATAAGTTGATGTGGACGGGTCTTTCCACCATTTTATTCTTATTTCCTTACGAATGGTTCCGTCCTTATCGGTAAAGTTGCCTTCCGGCATGTCAATCTCTTTGCCTTTTAATGTGATTTCAATTGCTGCATTTAGTAAAGAACCTTTTCAACTGATTGGTGTATCAATTCACTTGTCAGCATGTTGCCAGGTAAGGTACTATGCAGGAAAGCGATACTATCGATATCCCAGCAGGCATGCACGGCCCTGAACTGTTCCGTTTCATAGAACAACGGTAGCGTTAAAAACCATTCCAGATAGCTTTCATACTCTTCCTGCCTGTTATGAAATTGTTTCGTAATGCTGGAGAATATTTTTGATCAGGTGTTTCCGTAAATGACCCCCTTCTTTCTCTTCATAGTGAAAACAGATGGCGTTATACTCATGGTTTCCCATTAATGCAATGGCATTTTCACTCTCAACCATCCGGATAAACAGCTCGCTTTCCCAGAACATTCATACTGCTGAAACGAAAAGGAAGATGGCGGGGTATGCGAAAGAAGAAACGACTAAACACTTTTACACTGTTGATATCGCTGAATTATAGAAGGAACGAAAGATGTCGATTTATTGAAGTTGGTTATTTATCTCGCAACTATGGCACCAATTATTTGACTATATGTTGAGGATGTAGTTCGTACTGCGCCCCGCCCCCGTTATTTGCAATACGTCCATTTCCAACAAATTTTGTAAATCCCTTGTTGCTGTTGCTTTGGAGGTTCTTGCGATAGATATATATTTTTTTGCACTCATGCCGCCCTTGAAGCCCTCTGGTCCTGCATCGAGCATTTTTCTAATAACTTTTTCCTGGCGTTCATTGAGCACAGATTTAAAGCGATCAAAAAATTTAGATTTCTTTAATATAAAATCGATAATCTCTTTGCTTTGAATTTGCGCCTTCAGGATAGTGTTTACAAAGTATTTCACCCAGGATGTGATGTCATTACTTTGCTGCGCTTGTTCCAGTTCGTTATAGTAC
The DNA here is from genome assembly GCA_037721715.1 of Chitinophagaceae bacterium. Taxonomy (GTDB): domain Bacteria; phylum Bacteroidota; class Bacteroidia; order Chitinophagales; family Chitinophagaceae; genus JADCRZ01. Next base: position 1,881 of record JBBJOD010000543.1, read on the forward strand.
AGTTTCTTCTTAGTTTCGATTGTCCGCGAAAGACTCAACAGCACCAGCTGGCCAATAGTCTGTGCCAGGGCTTTTTCTGCGATCGCTCTTCCAATCCTGCCATTGCCATCTTCGAAAGGATGAATGCTTTCAAAATATAAATGCGCGATTGCCGATCTTACCGGGGCTTTTTTCATCTCGTTTTTCCCGCCAGGGGCGGTTACGTTAAACCACTCAATAAATTTCTTCATTTCGTCGGGAACTCGCGAAGAGGGTGGAGCTTCAAAATGAATTTTTTCTTTTCCGACTGCTCCGGAAATTACTTGCATCGGATCCTCATGTTTACGCCAAACACCCACATTGATTCCCCGGCTTTCGCTCAAAAGCATTTTATGCCAGGCAAAAAGCTTCGTTTTGGTCAATGGCTCGACGTAGCTATTATGCACTTCAACCATTAGTTCTCCAGCTCCCTGAGACTTTTTGTCTTTAACTGGCTCCTCGATTTCATTAAGGCCAAGATTATTGCGGATGGTTGAAACAATATCTTGGCGGCTTAGATATTCACCTTCGATTTCTGAGGTTTTAATCGCTTCGGCAACCATTGTGTTAATTATAGCTTCTATCCTGTTTTCCTCGGGTAGTGTTTTTAACATGCCGCTGACATGTCCGATTTCGGCCGCGAGCTCAATCAGGGTATCTTCAATTTCTTGCAAAGAATACGTGAACCCAGGCCAGTCTGGTTGTTGCCAATTGTATTTCATGAGCCGATTTTAGCTTGTAATCGGCTCAAATATAGAACATAAATGAGCCGATTAGAAAAAAGAATCAGCCCAGTTGTTCGCCGGGCCGGTTAAGAACCCTACTTAACGTAAATCACAAATCTAATCGCTGATAATCGAACTCTGATGACACAGCAAGAGCAAGCCAATTGCGGCGAAAACATAACTGAACGCCCGGCTGGAGACTTGAATTAGAACCTCTGGAATTCAAAGTCGGTGGAGGCAGAACCAAAAATAATAATCGACCGGCATTGTTACCCTTACGACGCTCCTTATCGAGATACCACGGATAGGGCAAAATACTTCCGGAAGCCGGTGTATTTCGTCAAGGATGATAGACTTGTCACTATTCGCCGAATGATAAGCTGTAATATCACGAACCTTTTGAATCTTAAGGGTGGTTTCCAGGTCAAGGTATGATGCGGGTCTTGTACCTGAAATATAAAGGCGAGGGTAGTTTTACCAACCTGGCGTGGGCCCGTTAGGGCAACCGGTGGCTTCTTTGTAATGCTTCCTCAATGCTGGTTTGATGTCTGCGCTTTATCATCTATGCAAATGTAACATGAAATGTTATAATTGCATAGTGAATCTGGACTTCTGTCTACCCTGGCAGCTATTTCAAGAGCACTTAACGATTGTTCGCTTATCGTTAATGACAGCGGTAGAAACTGAAAAATATTATTTGTAACTGATGCCTTCCCCATACTTAAACAACGGGTAGCCTCCTCCTTGCAGGTAACCAGGCACATCAGACAACTCTTGCTGCACTGCCTCTTCAGAGATGGGAGTCGTAAAAGGCATTTTTCCAGATGGATTAAACTTTCCCGTTACTTGTACTTGTCGCCGTTGTTGACGGTATACACATTACCTGGAGCGACACCTTTTTTTTGAAAATAAGATTCAAAATAAACCTTGGTTTTAGCTTTTAATGGAAGCGCTTT
>JBBJOD010000544.1:0-3555 GCA_037721715.1 Chitinophagaceae bacterium
AATTGGCAGTTTCAACAAACGCGGGAAGATGGTGATTTTTTTTTCATTTTAACAAAGCGCATCGGGTTATTTATTTCTTAAGATGGTTATTGAGGATGAGTCAATTGTCAAGGTCATGTTGAATCACTGCCAAACATAAACTCTGATTATTGTTTCGGTACGAGATCCTCGAGTACGATATTCTCTGCTCGCTTCAGCTGAAATGGACAAATCAAAGGGTCTGTAATTGGCAGTTTCAACAAACGCGGGAAGATGGTGATTTTTTTTTGTCATTATAACAAAGCGCATCGTGTTATTTATTTCTGCATTAATGATATGCGCTTTCGTTGAAATCTCTTGACCTTTAGTCTCCAACCCACCGATAGTAAAATTTATTTTTGATAGGAGCGCAAAAAAGGCACAATGCAGACATCCTTAAACCTTACAATTCAATCCCTATCTTCTTCATTAAAATTGACGCATTGAGGCTGGTGCAGACACCTTCTTTTAGCTTATAATCAAAATACAATTCATCACCGGCCACCTGAACATCAAAATGATAATTGTGTATGTTACCAGGATGTTGATTTACAAGCTGAGCGAGTTCAAGGTCGTGTGTGGCGAGCATGCCAACAGCCTGTTGCCTGATTAGCTGTTCGATCAATGCCTTGGACCCAATCTGCCTGTCCAGCGAGTTGGTGCCACGAAGAATTTCATCCAGTAACAAAAAAATCTTCTCTTTTTGATTTACAGCTTCTATAATATGTTTCAATTTTTTAAGTTCTGCATAAAAGGTAGAAGTGTTTTGTTCCAGGTTATCACTGATACGCATGCTACTAATTATTCGCATAGGCGATAACGTTAAATTTTTTGCACAAACGGGAGCGCCCATCATGGCCAATATTATATTCACACCAACGCTGCGTAGAAAGGTGCTTTTTCCGGCCATATTTGAACCTGTGACGAGGGCGATTTTTGCTTTACCACTACTGGCAAATGAGCTGGTTACCCGTTTGGTTGAAGCAATGAGCGGATGGCCAAGTTCTTCGGCTATTAACACGCCTTCAGCTTCACTAAATACCGGGAAAGTCCATGCCGGGTTATTAAACCGGAGGGCAGCAATCGTTGAGAGTGCTTCTATCTCGCCGAGCGCATCAAACCAACGGCGGGCATTTTCCCTGTTGTTTTTTTTCCAGTTTTCCAGTGCCAGCACCTGCTGGAGATCCCAAAATAACAAAGTGTTTAATGGGATGAAAACAAGTGGGTTCAATCTGTAATCCAACCTTTCTAAGATATTCTTTAATGCTTTTACTTCATTAGACGCGGTGGTCAATCCGGATTTGAATTGTTGTTGTAGCTGAATGAGTAGCGGGCTTTCAAAATGTGCCCCTTCAATGCATTCAATGCTTTTGGAAAGCGTAGTTATTTGCTTGACGATCTTATCCAATTGAAGATAGGCAGGTACTACCTTCCTGCTGATTAACAGCGATAATACAAGGAATATGAAAGCAAGTCCGTAAAACAATGGGGATGGCAGGAAGCCGGCAATGCAAATCAGCAGTGCTGTTAAAATAAAGGCAGGAAAAGCAAAGCGCACCCATTTCCATAGAGGTCTTGAAAATTCGTTTGATTCAGCCAGCCAGTTACTGGTTTGTTTTTGAGTGTTAAGCGTAATCTTATTTATCATACCAAAAGCCTGGAGCTGCTGCCGCCATTTATAGCGCGTGCTAATCTCATTGACAGCCTGTTGCCGCTCAAGTAGCCGGGTGTCGGCGGCTGGCGCGAGAAGCCAGTTTGCCAGCATGTGATGTCCCTGTTCAGAACTTGTTCTATTGATATACTGGTATAGTGAAGCCCTCCCAAAAATATCCATGTCATGCGCATAATCATGTAATGAAGGAAGGAGTTCGGTTCCATCAGGCCTGCTGGTATAATTGCCCGCGGCTATCTGAATTTCCTGTTGATTAAGTGTAACCAGTAATTGATGATGGGCGATTAGTTCATTGTTATTTACTGATATGATAACCAGTCGAAGGAAGATAGCCAGGCAAAAGATGACAGCCAGGGAAGTGAAAGCCAAACCGTACGGCCAGATATAATAAAAGCAGGCAATGATGGCAAGTAGGCAGGCGAAACGGCCCCATGCGATCCCGTGTCTTTTCTTTTTAAGTTCTCTAATATAAATTGAGAGGTCATCTATTCGCTTTCTATATACAGCTAACGGGTCATTTTCCGGCATCATGCCATGAAACTACATTAAAATTTCGGCGGATATTTAACAGAAAAGTTATGATTAGTTTGTAAGTTTGTAGTTCTTCCAGCTGATAGCTGTAAGCAACTGGGGCTGTGTTGGTATTGACAGCATAGATCTTTGAAGGTGTAAGCATGCAGTGCGTTGTGTAATCTGCACTTTAATCTTGAATGCACAAAACTTAAAAGGCGAAAATACATACGCCATGGCTGCCTAATTCATTGAATTAGCATACATTATATCCGAGGAAGCGGGCCCGCCTGTTGCCAAGCTCCTCCGACGAATCAAAAGAAAACAGGATAGTTCCGATATTCTCCGTGGTATTGGAATGAAAACAAAGCGAATAAGGAACAGGTTGGTTAGTCTTGCCCCTGCCCGTTCCCGACAATTAATGCAGGAATAAGCATGTAGAAAGCTTTCGGCGGATATGTTTGGACGAGGGTTCGAATCCCTCCAGCTCCACAAGTTTTTCGATCATAATCATCTAAAACGCTATAAATGCCTCAGTTATAGCGTTTTTCTTTTAGGTTCAACCGGTCAAATCATTCATTAATTCGCAAATTCCAGGTGACCTATTGGTGACCTGTTGCTATAATTAGCAAAACAGGTCACCAGAAACCTTATAAAGAACTGATCATCAAGATGTTCAATCATTGAACATCCTGACTTTGCGCTACTTAAATCAATAATTTCATTAACGCAAAAAGAATCAGTGATGAAAAGAATCAGCTTACTATTTTTCATTAGGAAATCTAAAAAACTTCTAAATGGAACCGTACCTATCTACATAAGAATTACCATTGCCGAATCCCGGTTTGAAATTGCTACCAAACGTTATATCGAACCGAAGAAATGGAATCCAGCTGCACAAAAAGTAACAGGCTCATCTGAAGAGATAAAAACAACCAATGCCTACCTAAAGTCGCTGGAACAAGAGATATATGCTGCGCATCAAACATTAGCGCACCAGGGGAGAATGGTGACAGTTGAAGAACTGAAGAGTGAATTGACTGGAAAAAGGGGAAATTCGAAATTAGTAATAGAGATTTTTAGAGAACATAACGAAAGGATAAATGCCTTAGTGGGACAGGAATATGCACCGGGGACACTTCAACGGTATCAAACTTCTTTAAAGCATACTGTCAATTTTTTAAAATGGAAATACAATGTCAGTGACATCTCTATTACGGAGATCAATCATGAATTTATTGCATCATATGACTTCTATCTTCGGTCGGTTTGTAAATGTGCGAACAATTCAGCCGTTAAGTAGTGTCAGCAAGAAAACGCTTAGTTTTTCAAAAGTGATCGTTTCATATTAAATA
>JBBJOD010000545.1:0-3547 GCA_037721715.1 Chitinophagaceae bacterium
AATGAAAATAGTGACTAAAATTATTTGGTTTTTATGACAGTACCTTGTGCCTGAACCGGCTGCCTGCAGGCACCAGGTCCAACGGGCATTGCTTTACATTCATTCAATCTTATGAGGTGCTGCACTCATAACCGATAACTCATAACCCATCATTCATCACTCCCCTTCAACGGCCTTTCCAATTTGGCACCGCAATGCTTGTTAATCTGTTCTACTGCATAATCACAAAGTTCCGGTGTGTATTTTTCATCAGGCTGGTGGAGGAAAAAATAAAGTTCCTGCAAGCCCTTATTGAGCCAGTTGCTGAGGTGTGGCATCCAGCCGTCTATGCGGGTAAAATCGGAAGGGTGGAGATTGTTTCCTTCAAACCTTACAAAAGCTTTGGGGATGGTTAGTTCCATATGAGCGCAGTCCCGCCTTCCTGCAGTGTCAGTGATGACAAGTCCGGTTTTGCTTTTTTGAAGTGCCTGGAGGAGGTTCTTAAAAATGACTTTATTTGCAAACCACTCAGGGTGCCTGAGTTCAGTAAAGAATTGCATGCCTGCCGGTAAATCGGCCAGGTATTGAAATAAGTGTTCGTTGTTATCCGGTGAAAATTTGTCGCCCATTTGCAGGAACACTGGTCCGAGATGTTCTTTAAATGCAAGAATGCCATCGATGAATTTAGCAGTCACTTCTTTGGCTTTGTCATTTGCCAGGTTACTAAAATGGCTAATGGATTTAGGTACCTTGGGACAGAATTTAAAATCTTTATCGCCGGCTTTTTCCTTCCACCCAGTAACTATTGGGGGCCCATACACCTTGTAATGTGTGGCATTTAATTCTATGCTATTGAAGTGCTTAACATAGTGTTCCAGGAAGTCGGCCTCTTTAGTGTTGGGCGGATAAAGCTCGCCCACCCATTCTTTTCTTCCCCATTTGGCACAACCTACATAGATCGCCGGAGCAGAGGTGCTGCCGGCAGCTGCCAGTGTCTTTTTAGTGAAAGTGGAAATGCCCGGCAACGTAAAATCCAGGATATCCAGTTCTTGCTGTTGCAGGTGGTCAAATTTCATACAAAACTATTTCACCTCTCGGTTCAAACAGTATGCCTTTTTTACGTAGTGGCAAATCATGAGTATCGCTTACCAGGTAGTAGGTATTGTGGAAAGGCTACCCGGTCGTCTACGGGTAACTAACCACCTACTCAAGGGAATTTTGTGCCATAGCCAATCGCTGACAGCGGACATTCTCTGCCCATAATTTCTTCGCTTCAATTTAAGCTGTATTTTCAATCACAAATACTGATTTATGGAAAGACACCTTACATCATGGTACAGCCCATCCCTGAACAGGGACATGCCCATAGCGGTTTACGGCTGGCATGGATTTGCGTTACTGATGGTACCTACGGCTGCGGCTGATTACCTGGAATATGAAAGGTTTCAGCTGATAGATTCTATTGCGCCGTTTGTGGACGCCGGGCTATGCAAGGTCTTTTCGATAAACAGCATCAACAATGAAAGCTGGATGAACAATTCAATGCATCCCCGAGACAAGATGATCCGGCACCTGGCATTTAACGACTATGTTTATAACGAGGTGGTTCCATTTATTCGCAATACCACCAGTTGGCAAACACCCATCATAACATGCGGTGCTTCTTTTGGCGCGCTTCACAGTGCCAACCTCTTTTTTAAGCGGCCAGACCTGGTAAATGGCTGCCTATCTATGAGCGGCGTATATGACCTCACTGAATATACAAAAGGCTACTACGACGAGGACGTATATTTTAACAGCCCGATTCATTACCTCCCTAATCTCAACGATCATTACCTGCTGGAACAGATCCGCCAGAGTCATCATATTCATATCTTAACAGGCACCGGCGAATATGAAGACCCGGAAGCAGCACGCAGATTTGCAGGGGTGCTTTATAGCAAAGGCATCTGGTACGAACTCGATGTGTGGGGTTCCGACATGCGGCACGATTGGCCGACCTGGCGGAACATGCTTCCTCATTACCTGGGAACGAGGTTTTGATGAGTGTTGAATGATGCGTTATGAGTGATAGAAAATTACTGTAAACCAATAACCCGTGAATTTTCATATAGCTGGATCTACTCACTCATCACTCATAACCCATCACTATTTCAAACTAGCTTTTCCAGCAAACCTAAAAACCTGCTTCTTGAGATCATGGAGGCACCCAGGCTTTCAAGGTGCGCTGTGTAAACCTGGCAGTCTATTAATTCGACGCCTTCATTTTTTAGCTGTTCCACGTATTTTATAAAAGCAAATTTACTGGCGTTATTGCGTGTGCTGAACATACTTTCACCAAAGAAAGCCCTTCCTAAACGCACGCCATATAATCCGCCTACCAGTTCGCCGTCCTGCCATGCCTCAGCGCTGTGAGTATAGCCCAGGTGGTGCAGATGAATGTAGGCCTTCTTCACCTCTTCTGTAATCCAGGTGCCGTCCTGGTCAAGTCGAGATACGGCTTTACAGTTACTGATCACTTGCTCAAAGGCTTTATTCACGGTGAAAGTAAACGTAGGTTGCCTGATTACTTTCGTCATGCTCTTACTTACAACCAGGTTTTCGGGGAAAAGGACAAACCGGGGGTTGGGGCACCACCACAGGATGTCTTCTCTTTCGTACCAGGGAAATATGCCATGCCTGTAAGCCTGGAGTAACCGTTCAACCGAGAGGTCACCGCCTATTGCCAGCAAACCGTCTGGTTCAGACAGTTGTACGGGCGGGAACAACAATTCTTTTCCCAGTCTGAATAATGGCATGAGAGGGTTTTGTTTAGGATACCAGTTTATTGTCGTAGCGTTGATGAGGAACTTTATTAAAGGTTACATGCCCATTCACCATTGCCCATTCACCATTGACTACAAATTAATCGCAAAGCACGCAAAGGAGGAACCGCAAAGGGCGCAAAAGAGAGACAATAATCGTCAAACAACTCATCATACATCACTCATCACTAAATCATCCATTTACCCTAAACCACCGTCATCTCAACAGTCGCCCCGATACCCCTTTCCGTGATGGCATCGCACATGGGTTTAAGATCATCATAATTACCGTTTTTAACGGCATATTTACCTTGTGTATGTATAAGGAGCGCGCACTGCTCGGCCTGCTCGGTGCTGTGTCCGCAAATTTCCATGAGGGTGTCGATTACCCATTCAAAAGTGTTTACCTCGTCGTTCCAAACAATTAAATTATATAGATGTGCGAAGGAAGTAATGGTGTCCACTTCCTCGTAGGTAGATATCTGGGTCTCTTCCTTGGCCATGTTTCCTTTGTTTTGTCAAAATTATGTATTTCGGGTGAACTACCGGCTAAGAACATCGTCGATGCTGACTTAAGGTCGATGGTTTACCAATCAGTAAAATGGCATTGGCGGTAGCAAAACCGGTTATCTTAAAAATATTTTGCAGAAATGTTTCAAACCTTATCTTTGCAATCCAAAATTAAAAGGGAGTTTAGCTCAGCTGGTTCAGAGCATCTGCCTTACAAGCAGAGGGTCGGCGGTTCGAACCCGTCAACTCCCACA
>JBBJOD010000070.1:0-13142 GCA_037721715.1 Chitinophagaceae bacterium
GGCAGTCTGTAAGTTCTGAAGTAAGAATTGCCGACAATTTAAACCCGGAAGACGTCAATATTTATCGCCAGTTAAGCGGTGGAGTCACCACTTCACATATCTTACATGGTTCGGCAAACACGATTGGCGGGCAAACACAACTTATCAAACTGCGTTGGGGCGGCAATGATGAAGAACTCAAATTCAGAAACTGGGACCCATTTATAAAATTTGCGCTGGGAGAAAACGTAAAGCGTACTATCGCTTCCAGTAACAACAGGTTCCCCGATACTCGCATGGGTGTGGAAGAAGTGCTGATGGATGCGTTTCAGCGAGCCAAAGATTACGAAAGAGCCATGAATGAGCCTGCTGCCGGTAATAAAAAGAAAACTGCGGCATCAACAACCAGAAGGGATTTGGAACTGGATGCGCTGGTTGAAATACTTAATAAAAAAAGGTTTATAACAGCACATTCCTATATCCAGAGTGAAATCACTGCTTTACTTCGAGTGGCAGATAAATTTGGATTCCGAGTTAATACTTTTACGCATATACTTGAAGGTTATAAAGTGGCTGATAAGATGAAAGAACAGGGATCGAGCGCTTCAACCTTTTCCGACTGGTGGGCTTACAAAACAGAAGTGCAGGATGCGATACCCTATAACGCCTCCCTGATGCAACAGGTTGGTCTGAATGTATGTATAAATTCGGATGACGCCGAAATGGCGCGTCGCCTCAACCAGGAAGCAGCAAAAAGTGTGAAATATGGCGGAATGGCTGAAGAAGAGGCTTTAAAGATGGTGACATTAAATCCTGCTAAAGCGCTCCATATAGATGACAGGGTAGGAAGCATAAAGGCAGGTAAGGATGCTGATATTGTGATTTGGAGCGATCATCCTTTAAGTATATATGCCAAAGCGGAAAAAACCATCGTGGATGGCATTGTTTATTTCGATAGGGATCACGACATGGAATTGCGCAAAAAGATCAGCTCCGAGCGCAACCGAATTGTTCAGAAATTATTAGGTGAGAAGAGGTCCGGTACACCCGTTCAACCAGCTCAGCCGACTATCACCGTATTGCTCAATTGCGGCGACCATGAACATGCAAAGGGACTGCTGTCTGTTGAAGAGGATGATCTCAATGTAAACAAACAAAAATAATACGATGGTGAAAGCTCTTAGTATCATAAGCTCCCTTCTCTTACTGGGAACAGGTATATTGGCACAGGATGATGTATACCCGGCAAAAGAGGAGAAAGCGCATATTTTCATTACCAATGGCACCATACATATCGGCAATGGACAGGTGATCAATAATGGCACTATAGAAATAAAGGATGGTAAAATAATTCGTGCAGGAGAAAATATTGCCGTTAGCCAGCAAGATGCAAAAGTAATCGATGCAAAGGGAAAACAGGTTTATCCCGGGCTAATTCTCCCCGTAACTGACCTGGGATTGAAAGAAATCAGCAGCGGTACCAGGGGTTCCAATGATTTTTTTGAACTAGGCGAATACAATCCGAATATCCGTTCTATAGTAGCCTATAATACGGATTCAAAAATCATCAATACGCTTAAATCAAACGGCATTTTACTTGCCTGTGTTACCCCCTCGGGAGGAACCATCTATGGTACTTCTTCTGTTGTGCAGTTAGACGCGTGGAACTGGGAAGATGCTGCTTACAAGATGGACAACGGCCTTCATATGGAACTGCCCAGTTTGATTTTGCGGTCGGGCCGCCGGTTTGGAGGTGTTGCACCGGGCGGTGCCGCTCCAGCGTCGCCCACCGAACAGATCAGGCAGGCTCTGGACAAAGTGGAACAAATAAAAGACTTCTTTCGGGAGGCGAAAGCTTACGTGGCAGCATCTAATCATAAACAAACCAATCTTAAATACGAGGCGCTGAAACCTTTATTTGATAAAAAACAAAAATTATTCGTGCATTGCGACCAGGTGAAGCAAATGCTGATGGCAGTAGATTTTGTGAAAGAATTTAATTTTGACATAGTAATTGTTGGTGGAAGCGAAAGCTGGCAGATAGCAGACCTTTTGAAACAGAATAGTATCGCCGTTATTCTTCAACAGGAGCATAGTTTGCCTGTTGCCGAAGACGACGATGTGGATCAGCCTTATAAGACGCCTGCAATGTTGCACAAGGCAGGTGTTCTGTTTGCGCTGAATGATGAGGACGGATCGAGTCGATACCGTAACCTGCCGTTCAACGCAGGTACTGCTGCTGCTTATGGTTTGGGAAAAGAGCCCGCTTTGCAGGCGATTACTTTAAATGCCGCCAGAATCCTGGGGATAGACGACAAAACCGGTTCCATTGAAGCAGGTAAAGACGCCAATATCATTATCAGCGAAGGAGATATCCTGGATATGAGGACCAGCATCGTTACTCACGCCTTCATCCAGGGACGCCTGGTTGACCTGAACAACAAGCAGAAACAGTTGTACGAGCGGTATAGGTATAAGTATAAGTTGAAACCGTTTTAGGTAGTGAATGGTGAATGGTGAATGGTGAGTGGTGAGGTGAATGGTGAATGGTGAATGGTGAGTGAAGAATGATGAGTGATGAGTGATGGGTGATGAGTGATGAGTGATGAGTGTCTTTCATAACCCATAACTCATAACCCATAATTCATAACTAACATCATCCCTCCAACAATGTCATCAAAGAACTATTTACTTCCATTAATGAACGAATGGTAAGATCGGCAGCACCCCAGCGTGCATCATTGAACTGTTCCGGTGCGGGCACCGCGATACAATGCATACGGGCGGCTTTGGCGGCGATTAACCCGTTGAAAGAATCTTCAAAACAAAGGCAATGAAGCGGGGACACACCCAGCTCCAATGCGCAATTCAGGTAGACCTGTGGATGTGGCTTGCCGAGCGGAAGACCTTCCGCGGAAGAAATCGCATCAAAGATATTCTCAAGACCTAATTTTTTGAGAACTACATTCACCAGGCGCAAAGGAGAAGAAGTGGCAAGTCCGATCTTGAAATTTTTTTCACGAAAAAAGTCCACAACATACTGGGTGCCTGGAAAAACGATGGCATCCTGTTGGATGTATTTAATGGCCGTGTCTTCAGTCAGTTGGATAGCGTCGCTGGTATGATTATTATGAATACTAAAATGATCGAACCAATATTCCAGCCATTCACGGGTACGCAGGCCAGTTGAACTATGATATTGTTTTAGCGTAATAGAAGCGTTGTAACTTGCCAAAGTTTCCATACCAGCTCGTTGCCAGTGTGGTTCTGAATCGATTAATAATCCGTCCATATCGAAAATTACTGTATCAAGCATGGGGCTTTTTTAATGGGCGCAAAGATAGCTATGGAGCTGTTAAGTATCTATTCAAGTTGTTGTAGTAATTATGTAGTTTCGTTATCAGATTGTTTAGCCAAAATCAATAGTCATGAGTTCATTAAGTGAACGATTGAAAAATATGCAAGTGGTCCGGAAATTCATCTATGCTTTCGTAGGACTTCTATCTTACCCTGGCCTGGTGCTTTTAAACAGGCTGCAGATTCGAGGCACGGAACATATACGTGACTTACCACGTAAGAATGTATTATTTGTAAGTAACCATCAGACGTATTTTGCCGAAGTAATTACTTTCCTGCACATTTTTGCAGCCATAAAGTGGGGTAAGATGAACCGGGTTGGTATCCCGTATTACCTGCTTAACCCGTTTACCCAAGTATACTATGTAGCTGCCGAGGAAACCATGAAGGGAAGCTGGATAAGCCGGTTATTCACACTGGCTGGTGCACTCACCGTTAAACGCACCTGGAAGGAAGATGGGAACGAAGTAAGAAAAGGGTTAGATCCATCCGATACCAGGAAGATTTACCGTGCACTCGATAATAACTGGGTGATCACATTTCCCCAGGGTACCACCAAGGCATTTGCGCCGGGAAGAAAAGGTACAGCCCTCATCATTAAAATGAATAGGCCCGTGGTAATACCAATTGTTATCAACGGTTTCTGGAAGGCTTTCAACAAGACGGGATTAAAGTTAAGAAAGAGCGGCTCACTGCTTACTGTCACATTCAAGGAACCAATGCAGATTGACTATGACGCATCTTCAGAAGTGATTTTGGAGAAGGTTATGGAAGCCATTGAGCAGAGCAAAGACCATATGACGAAAAGCCGTACTTCCGTATCACATGAACAGGGCCTTTAGTTCCTGCGCATCTTCCGGTTTCATTTTGCCGCCAAGTACCAGGCGAATCTGTCTCCTTCGAAGTGCCCCTTCAAATAGTTTAATTTCATCTTCCGTTTCAGGTATTACAGGTGGAACAGGTTTAGGTCGGCCATCGCTTCCTATTGCTACGAAAGTAAGATAGGCTTCATTGCTTCGATATTTATTCTGGTGAAGTGGGTTCTCTCCCCATATATTCATATGCACTTCCATAGAAGAATTGAAAGCCCGGGACACCCTTGCTTCGATATGAACCACGTATCCGAGAAGTATCGGGGAGTTGAACGAAATGTTGTCAACCGATACAGTGACCACCGGCATTCCACAATGCTTCATTGCAGCCAGCGCAGCAGCGATATCCATCCAGTACATCAGGCGCCCACCCATCAGGCTGCCATGGGTATTGGTATCGTTAGGTAATACCAGTTCCGTCATTATTACCGAAGATTCTTTTGATGATTTCGCGGGTAAAGACATTATTAGTGATGAATTATGAGTGATGAGTGATGAGTGTGATGAGTTTGTTGAATGCAAACATACTCTTTATAGTCAATGGTGAATGGTGAATGGTCGATCATACTAAATTTAGTCCTAATTTAATAACCCATAACTCATTCACCACTGACCATTGACCATTCACTACACAACTACCTGCTCACAGTTTTCCAGGAACAGGTCGTCGGCGTCGGCACCGATGCCGGGCGTATCAGGTAATTCAATAAAATAACCATTATAACGAACGCCGCCTATTACCGGGTCTGCCTGGTGGCCAAGCATGCAGGTATCCATATCATAAAAAACGATGTTATCATTTGCTGTGGCAAAATGTGCGAATGCTGATAACGCAATACGGCTTTCAAGCATGCCGCCCATCATACATTGAATACGGTGATGCGCTGCAATGCTGTTTATTTTTAGAGCTTCCAGAATACCTCCCGACTTAGCCAGTTTAATATTGATATAGGTGCACGCATCCGCTTTAATCAAACGTAGCGCATCGTGGTGGTTGAAAACACTTTCATCTGCCATGATAGGTATGGGGGAAATGTCTTTCAAGGCCGGAAGCTGGTAGTCGTACCAGTGTCGCAAGGGTTGTTCGCAGAACTGAATATTGTATACAGCCATCTCTTTCAGTGACCTGGCGGCAGTTTCAAAATCCCATCCCTGGTTGGCATCTATACGCAATGTCAATTCATCTCCTACCGCTTGGCGAATCTTTTTTACTCTTTCCACATCTTCCTTTCCATCCTTACCTAATTTTATCTTGATAATTCGCACGCCTTTTTCTTTGAACGAAACAGCCGTGCCGGCCATCTTTTCCGGTTGATCGATTCCTATAGTAAGATCCGTTTCCATCTCTTTTTTTATTCCTCTCAGAAACCGGTAAAGAGGTACCCCGGCATCTTTAGTCGCAATGTCGTACAGGGCCATATCAAATGCGCTTTTGATGGTTGCATTGAACGCGGTGAAAGCATGCAGTTCATTCATGCGTTCTTCAATTTGTAAAGCATCCTTCCCTTTCCAGATTGCTGCGAAATCTTTGGCCATTTCGTAACAGGTTGCCTGGGTTTCACCTACTATCATCGGGAACGCCGAACATTCACCTACTCCGTAATCGCCATTGCTGGTATATATCCTGATAAATATATTTTGCGCATAATGCATGGTGCCGGTTGCAATGGTAAAAGGGTACATGGGTATACTGAACTTGTAGATTTCAGTTTTGATGATTTGCATGGAAGAGGTTAAAAGTTATGAATGATGAGTGATGGGTGATGAGTTATGATGACTCATTTGCCGCTAAATTAAATCATTCGATCAGGTCAGCATAATGAAATCACTTCGTCCAATCCTGCCAGGTACTTTTCAGCATTCGCCAAATGACGATCACGTTTTGCCTGGGGCATCTTGTCGAAGGTTTTTAATAACATACCCAGCCGAGGGTTTTTAATAAAAAAGTCCCTGTTTACATGCATAAAACGCCAGAAGAGACCATCCCATATTTCCTGCCAGGGCCCTTTTTTATAATCACTCATTTTCATCAGGTAGTTACTTCCGCTTATGTATGGCTTTGTAGCCATTAATCCACCATCAGCAAATTGCGTCATGCCATAGACATTGGGTACCATCACCCAGTCATAGCTGTCCACATACATTTCCATAAACCACCTGTAAACTTCATCCGGATCAAATTCGCACAGTAACATGAAATTGGCCATTACCATCAGGCGTTCTATGTGGTGGGAATAACCGGTTGCTAACAGTTTGTGAATCACAATATCAACAGGAACAATACCGGTTTCCCCTTTCCAGAAAGTCGGTGGTATTTTCCTCGTAAATTTCCAAAAGTTCGTGGTTCTTTGTTTGCTGCCTTCCTTTTCGTAAATAATTCTTATAAACTCCCTCCAGCCGATGATCTGGCGAATAAAGCCCTCCAGCGAATTCAGCGGAACATCATGTTTAGCCGAGGCTTTAATGGCCTTTTCTATGATCTGCTTTGGATTCAGTAACCCGATATTTAGCATTGGTGTGAGCACGGAATGGTGTAGATAATGTGAGTTGCCCACCATGGCATCCTGGTAGACTCCAAATTTCTGAAAGCGTGTCTGTAGGAAGTCATCCAGCCACTGAGCTGCTTCTTCATAGGTGGTCGGATAAAATCCTGCTACGGCTTCGCTATCAGGTTGCGCTTTTTTAGTAAGATGAATTGGAGGCGTAAGCTCACCATAATTGGAATTGAAATTATCATGGATGTATTGCCTGGCTTCTTTTACATAGTCATTTTCTTCAGGGAGCCCTATTTCCGGCGGCAACTCGTCTTTAGGAAATTTCATCCTGTTGTCTGCGTCGTAGGTCCACTTGCCACCTTCCGGCTGGCTGTTCGCACTTAATAGAATTTTTAACTGCCTTCTTTGCCAGATATAGAAATCTGTCTGCAGGTACTTGGTTTTTTTGGAAAAGAATCCCGTTACACTGTGTAGGGTATTCAAGAAATTAGGTGTTTCATAGATAATGGCTTTTATTGAATGAGTCGCACAGGTGGTACGAATTCTTTTTTCCAGCCAGTTATCTACCACATTTGCGTAGTGTATTTCCTGTATCCCTTTTTTCGCTAAATCGCAAAGCAGTTCCCTGATATCAGAAAGCGGGTCGATTGCCTGGATGTATTCAACAGTCATTTCGTTTTCCTCCAGCAGCCGGGAATACATTTTCATAGTTGACCTGTGTAAAATCAACTTTTGCTTGTGAAAATTATACTGATTGAAAAACAGTGCTTCTTCAATTACGTAAACCGGCCGGGCTTCCAGTATCGCCGGATGATCTTTGAACAGTTGATGCGGAAAAACCAGTGTGGCTGATTTCATATTACAGTCGGCGAAACAATAATTAATCGGGTTTGTTTGCAGGTAATGACAAAAAGCCGGTAATTACTTTTTATTACGCGGCTTTATGTTTTATTTATTATTTTCAAGAAAGTCGCTGAATGAAATCCTTTGTTAATCATATCATTCTTAGTATTTTTCCTGCTACCAAAAAGTTGACAAGGTTAAACGGAAAGCCGCTAAGTTCATATGAACAGGCAAAAGCATTTCGCGTTCTTCGGGTATCTGTTATCACTGCCATCAAAAATATCTTACTGATCAGCAGTGGTGTTTTCTCGGCATCGTTCGGACTCAAAAGTTTCTTGTTACCCAATCATTTTATCGATGGAGGCGCCACCGGCATTTCGCTGTTGATCACCGGCCTAACCGGCATTTCCATTTCCATTTTGTTAATTGTACTCAATCTTCCATTTATTATTATTGGAGCTCGTAATATAAGCCGGGATTTTGCTATAAAAACGGCGTTGGGTATAACCGGTCTTGCGCTGGCTGTCGCCTTCGTGCCTTATCCTATTTTAACCAATGACAAATTGCTGGTGGCCGTATTTGGCGGCTTCTTCCTGGGTGCCGGCATCGGACTTTCAGTAAGAGGCGGAGGTGTTATCGACGGAACAGAAGTACTCGCCATTTTTTTGAGCAAGCGGCTTGGCATAACGATCGGGGATGTAATCCTTATTGTTAATATCCTGATCTTTTCTATTGCCGCTTATATTCTTAACCTGGAAATAGCCCTGTATTCTGTGCTCACCTATCTTTCGGCATCAAAAACTGTAGACTTCATAATAGAAGGAATAGAAGAATATACGGCGGTAACTATTATTTCTCCGAAACACAACGAGATACGCCAAATGATTGTTGAAGTACTGGGCCGCGGGGTAACTATTTATAAGGGTAGGAGAGGTTTTGGAAAGCGGGGTGAAGCAGTAACCGACATGGATATAATTTACACCGTTATTACAAGGCTCGAAGTATCAAGAATGAATTCAGAGATAGAAAAAATCGACCCTTTTGCTTTTGTTGTCATGAGCAGCGTGAAAGACACTAAGGGTGGAATGATTAAGAAACGCCCGTTAAAACACTAAGGTACTTGTAAGAAAAATTAACGGAGAGGTCGACAGCTAATAATACCTGGCATCCGCTAGTAAAACAATATCCTGCAGCATATGAATCGCCATCCTTCTATTTCATTTGACAATACCGAATATGCTTTCGCTTCTAAATCAAACGCCTCGCTGAGGAAAGCCAAATTTCTTTTTTCCACTATGGGTTTTGGATGGCTGGTAAAACTGGGAACGCGGTTAACACCTTGGGCTATAGGCGTGGGACTGCCGGTAAATGGCCTTATTCGTAACACCATTTTTGAGCAGTTTGTTGGAGGAGAGACATTAAAGGAAACAGCGCGGGTTGCTGACAAACTGCAGCAATTCAAGGTGCAGGTTATATTAGACTATGGAGTAGAGGGTAAGGAAGGAGAAGAAAATTTCGACCATGCCTGCAAGGAATTTATTAAGGTCATTGAATTTGCCGCCGGCCAGCCGAATATTCCTTTCATGAGCATTAAGGTCACCGCCTTTGCGAGCTTCGGCATTTTGCAAAAGTTAGACGCGGCTGCGGCGCCTGATTATGCTGTTGAAGGAAAATCTCCATTGGAAGTATTAAGTGCTGAAGAAAAGCTGGAATGGGAGAGAGTGAAAGTCAGGATGGAAAAGATCATAAGTGTAGCGGAAAAAAGTGATGTGGGTGTTTTAGTAGATGCAGAAGAAAGCTGGATCCAGGATCCGGTAGACGCTCTCACCATGCAGATGATGGAAAAATTCAACCAGGCAAAAGTGGTGGTTTATAATACGGTTCAGCTTTACCGGCACGACAGGCTTGCCTTTCTGAAAGCATGCCTGAAGCAAGCACAGCAAAAAAATTTTTTGATGGGTGTCAAATTGGTGCGCGGCGCTTACATGGAAAAAGAAAGAAGGCGGGCGCTAGAAATGGAGTATCCATCACCTATTCAGCCCGATAAAGAGACCTGCGATGCTGATTATAATGCTGCGATAAAAACCTGTATCGATCACCTGGAAGACCTGGCTGTCATCATCGCTTCACATAACGAAAACAGTAATCTTTATGCAACTCAGTTGTTGGAACAGAAAGGCCTTCCATTTGACCATCCACATTTGCATTTCTCACAGTTATATGGCATGAGTGATAACATTACCTTCAACCTCGCGAAAGCAGGTTGCCCGGTAAGCAAATACCTTCCGTTTGGTCCTATCAAAGATGTAATTCCGTACCTTATGCGCAGGGCGCAGGAGAACAGTTCTGTCAGCGGGCATACGGGCAGGGAATTAGGGTTGATCAAAAAAGAGCTGAGGAGGAGAGGGTTGTAGTTATCTGCATCGGGTATCAATACCAGATGGCCAACTTCTTATCACTTCCAGCAATCGTTTTTACACAGTAATTCATGCAACATGAGGTTTGATAAAATTGATTTGTCATTTCAGCCAAAGCGCCGTGGTAAAATTCAAAGTAAACCGTGTTGCGCGCTTTGAGCTGAAATCTCACGACTTTCAGGTTTGTCTCCTTTAACTTGCAAACTTTGAATAGAAGTCGGGTGTCGGGACCCGGGTATCAAACCCGATAGCTAATTTCTTATCACTTCCAGCAATCGTTTTTACACAGTAATTCATGCAACATGAGCTTTTAAAAATGATTTGTCCTTTCAGCCAAAGCGCCGTAGTAAAATTCAACGGAAAACTTGTTGCGCGCTTTGAGCTGAAATCTCACGACTTTCAGGTTCGTCTCCTTTAACTTGCATACTTTGAATAGAAGTCGGGTGTCGGGTGTCGGGTGTCTTTGTTATAATGTTATAATGCAATGATTGAAAAGGATATTATTTCAGGTCGTTTTGATATTACTCTTTCTCGCTATCGGCATCCAAAATTAGCAACGCCAAGCAATCTCCTGTTCGTCCTTTAAAAGTGAGATTGTCTGAAAATTTTGTTTATGGTTAATAGCCATAGGAATGCGTATTCCCACAAATAACATTAACGTAACTCTTCGAATGGTCGTAAAGTGGACTGACGATAATTTTGATGTGCCTGATAGGTTGTATAGCGGGCTTTGGCTCCCAGCATTTTTAATACCAGGCTTAATATTCTTAAAAGATTTTTCAAGTGGGTTGTCAAAAGGAAAATCTATCCAGAGAATCCATTAACCGATATAAAGTCGCAAAAGGTAAAGGGAAAGAGAAAGAGGAAAGAACGTAAGCCATTTAATTAAAAAATACAAGATGAGCTTGCTCAGAAAAAGTAATTGCAACATAGAAAGGCCAAACTAATAACTTCATATGAAAAGAATAATAGTTTTTTTGCTTATAAGCCTGGATATAGATGTAGTAAGTGCTCAAACAAAATAGGAATTAGATAGGAATTGGTGCATTACTTGTTCCATTGCAGGATGTTTTTATAGCAGAAGTATGCTCGTGAGTCGTTATTAAATCCGCACAAATTAAACCTTAAAGTCAAATTATTAAAACTTTGATAAAGGAACACTTGATTTACCAGATCGTCAGTATTTTCAGCAGTAAAGATTAAACACCAATTGTAAACCAGTAAACCTAAAATGTAATGAGGAAAATCAAAGATCATAATACAATTAAATGTATTAAGCTAGTTCAGAACTTTGCGTCCATACTAAACCGAACGTTCTTCTTCGCTTTGACTTTATTAATTTGTTTACAGGTTTCTTCTTGCTTATTCGCCCAGGACAAGTTCTTCAACTCAAACGGCTTGCAGATCCACTATCTGGAACAAGGGACAGGAGTACCTGTCGTTCTGGTGCATGGCCGCGGTGGATCTCTTCAATCCTGGATAGACAGCGGCGTCCTCCTGAACCTGGCAAAAGACCATCGGGTGATCGCCCTTGATTGCCGCGGCCATGGTAAGAGCAGCAAGCCGCATGATCCGAAGCAATATGGACAAGAAATGGCGTTAGATATCTTGCGTCTGCTGGATCATCTCGCGATTGGGAAAGCGCACATCATCGGTTATTCACTGGGTGGAAACATCACGGCACAGCTGCTCGTAATTCATCCGGAACGGTTCTTAACAGCAACCTTGGCAGGAGCTGCTGGACGCTTTCAGTGGACCGCAAAAGACGATCATTGGAGAACGTGCCGCTTATATTCGGCCCGCATTCGTGGCAGCCGTCCGCGAATTTATCAACGCAAAATAATGTTATCATCATCAACTGCAAATAGGTTAACTAAAAATTCGCGGATAAATTAGCGATCTGCTTTTTGCGGAAGTTAGGAATTCCTATGATTTGGCATTTCATTAATGGGTTATGGATATCTTACCTTAAACGCTACGCCACAACATTTAACAATTATGTTTACCCAGATTAATAGTGATAGAAAAGGCCCATTTAATAAAACGATAAAGACTGATTTAAAAACAAATCGCATTTAATAGAATAAATAAGCGATGAATTCCTAGGCTCAATGTGTTAATTGAAAATACCGGCTATGGTAGAACAAGACAGGAAAATTCATAATAGGTAGATTCATTACGACCGGGAGTATTCCATGCGTTTAATCTATCAGAAATCAGGTTTAAATTTACAGGTTGTAAAGACTCAGTTTCTGTAGTTCATTTAACCATACATTGCAAAAGCAGATGATTATTTTTTTTAAGGCATACATGCATAAATAAAATATTTGCATGGCCCACTTCTTCTATCAGAACCCATATATCAGCTTAACGTTGTTGAGTGCTAAAAAGGTGCATCGGTGAACTAAAATAAACATAAACGGATGTTGTCATCAAGTCTGTTTTTCCCCTAGATTTGGGTATCAATTTAGGACAGCATTGGGTATCTCTTTTTCTTAATTTACGGAAATCCAGGACTGCTAGCTCAGTTGGTTCAGAGCACTACCTTGACAGGGTAGGGGTCGCCGGTTCGAGCCCGGCGCAGTTCACTCTTTACTTAGCGTGAGTTTGCCGGAGTAATACCTTTTAGTGATGGTCCCTTAACTGGGTATCGAAATCATTAATTCGGGTATCGGTCCGCCTAAATGGGTATCAATATGGGTGTGATTACGGGTTGTTTTGATTCAACTCTACATCGCCATCGGCGATTAAATTAACAACTTTTGAAAGGTTCTTCCATCGTAATTACAAGTTGAATCTTTCAGATTATTTAAATTTATGGCTAAAAGACCTAGGAATGAATATTCCTACCAATAACGCTAACGCCACTCGTCAAATGGTTATAAAGTGGTCGGATCTAAACTACAAGGAGGTCGCTAGCCGGCTGATAAACAAAACCATGAGTCATGTAACTATTCGCAGCTGCCGAGTTACACAGGCTATGGAAAGGATGTGGTGCCGTATTTGACTTATGGTATTATCGGGAAAAAATGTTTTGCAAACCCCGGAATAATTTGGATCGAGGGCTTCGCCATTTTCATCGACACATACTTCCGCGGGATGTTTACGGATGTAGGTGATGATATTCTCCAGGGTACGTTTATTATGGGAATAAAATGGTTCGTCGAGATTTGTAAGCC
>JBBJOD010000546.1:0-3527 GCA_037721715.1 Chitinophagaceae bacterium
GAAATGCGCTGGCTTGAACTTAGTGAAGCGATGTAAAATCTACCAGCAGGAACTCAAATACTGCGACACCTATTTGATGCTTCGCAAAGGGAAATTTACTGGTAGGCCTTGAGAGAGTTGAATATTCGTATACTTTAGTCACACTTGTGTTTGCAGGAACAACTGCCAGGTTATGTATTCGCTGATCATCAACGGAGGTACTTTAGCAAACATACTTATTGACCATCAATTTATTTACCTCCAAACACTTTCCTTAGGATATCAGTAACCCTAGCGGCAGGGTTAGCACGTATCTTTTTTTCTTCTTCAGCTACATAATAAAATATTCCACGCAGGGCCCTTTCTGTAACGTATTCATTTACATCGGCTGTTACCGGCGTCGTAGAAAACTTATTATACACCGTGAAGACTTCTCCCCAGTATTTAGTTGCATTTACTTTTTTTAGTGAATGCTCTATGATGGGCCTGAACGCGTTAGTAAGCTCATTTGAAGTGGCTGACTTAAGATAAGAAGTTGCTGCTGTATCTTTTCCCCTCAAGATACCAAGTGCATCCTGTACAGTCATTTTTTTTATGGCGGCAATGAATATCGGCGTTGCCGTTTTGGAAGCATCTTCTGCAGCGCGATTCATACTGGTTATAGCGTCGTCCATCAGCCTACCCATACCCAACACCCTCATCCTGGAATATATTTTCCTGACTTCCTCCGGAATTAAATTTTTAACGGCCGCATCTTTCAGAAAGCCATCCAGGGTCGATAACTTACCAGTACTTTTTTGAGCCCCTACGGAAAGGGCTTCTTTCAAACCTGCAACGATCTCATCGCTCGTGAGTGAACCACCCCCGGAATTAGTTTTAGACGACTTTAAAGCGTCGTTTGTCTTTTTTAATAATCCACCGAGTCCGGATGAGTTGGTAGAATCATTTTGCTGGGCACTAACCGCAAGCACGATTAATGCAAATACAAGGCTTACCCATAATTTTTTCATAAAATTGATTTATTAATTACATTTTATCAAGCCATGCAAATTGTTCATTCCTCGGCATGGAAGCGAAGGTTTTTGTTACCTCTTCCGGAGGAACAACCAATTTGCGCTTCGAGGTATCTAACCACGCACCATCGATCGTTAGAACAGCCGAAATTGTATGACCGTTTTTATAAATATGATGCCGAATGCTCCACCTCGAAAAATCTTCCCTGGCCTTTACTAACACCAGGTCAATGCTTATCTCGTCATTGGGCCTTATTTCTTTCTTAAAAACGCATTCTTCTCTTAATATAACAGGGCCAAAAACGCGTTCGTGCATAAACTGTGCCGTTATACCGTTTTGTTGCAGGTAATCAATACGTGCACTGGCACCAAAGTCGTAGTACACTGAATGCCTCAGGTGAAAATTAGGGTCAAGGTCAGCCCATCGTATCTCAATCTTTTTTTTATAGGTTTCCATGATCACTAATTTAGAGGTTTTTTATAATTTATTTTTATCGGAACATTAGAATTAAGCAATTAGATGTTTTTATTAATAAATTATGCTTGTAGTAGTTTATTCATATGTTGCATAAGGTATTTAATCTGGGTGCCATCTAAGTTATTTGTAATACTTTTGCCAGCTTAATTTGAAATTATGAAAAAAACTGGCTTAATGGTTTTTGCGATCGGTTTAAGCCTGGCTGGGTTGGCGCAAATGAAAGCTAAACCGAAGCCGGTAACTGCCTCAAAACCATTACCTGCCATGAAGAATGGCCTTGATTCTCTTAGTTACTCGCTAGGCATGAGCCTGGCTCAATTTTACAAACAGCAAGGTATAACGCGGGTGAACACATCGTTGGTCTCAAAAGCTATCAACGATGCATTGACCGGGGGCAAAACATTGCTGAACGAAGAACAAATGAATATTTGCATCACAAATTATTTAGAAAAAATGAAATCAGAAAAATCATCTGGCAACAGAAAAGCAGGAGAAGACTTTCTTACAAACAACAAAACTAAGCCTGGAGTAGTAACATTACCCAGCGGCTTGCAGTATTCAATTATTACCGAAGGCACCGGTCCCAAGCCTACCCTTAGCGACACAGTAAAATGTCACTACCATGGAATGCTCATTGACGGTACTGTTTTCGACAGTTCTGTAGACAGGGGGCAACCGGCTGAATTCCCGGTAGGAGCTGTAATTAAAGGCTGGGTAGAAGCTTTACCGCTTATGCCCGTGGGCAGTAAATGGAAGTTATTTATTCCTTCTGAATTAGCATATGGTGATAACCAGGCGGGGCCTACCATTAAACCGGGTTCATCTTTGATATTTGATGTTGAATTACTAGGAATTGTAAACAGGAAATAAAGGCAGAATTTTAATTAAAAAGGAGAACGTGTTAATCGTTCTCCTTTTTAAATAGAGTCTTTTCTTCTTCATCTGCGATATTCTATTCACTCCCTACATAAGTGGCACTCAAAGATCATTTTCGAGGTTCCCTATTTATACAATAAGTCATAATATTCATGCGCCATCCTGTTTGAATCAAACTGGAAACGAACATCTCTCATGCCGTTTTTTGTGATCTGCCTCCATGTGTCATAGTCGTCATAATACAAAGGCAATATCTGGTTCTCTAGAATTTCATAAATTTTGTTTAGGTCATATTCGTCTTGCTGGTGCACATTCAGCGTATGGTAATCAACCTGCGGAACAACAAATCCGTTGTTTCCCTGGCTAATAAATTCAGGAATCCAGCCGTCATCAGTCGAGAAATTAACCGCGCCGTTCATGGCGGCTGTCATACCGCTGGTACCCGAAGCCTCCCGAGGCACTCTTGGATTATTAAGCCAGCAATCAGCACCTTGTTTTAAACGTTTAGACAAACCAAGTTCATAGCCAACGACCACTGCAACGTTTTTATAACTTTTGCTAAGGTGAACAAGGTGATTGAAATCATTGATTGCGGGATAATCCATCGGGTATGGTTTTCCCGCCCAAATAATCTGCACTGGATACTTGGAACTGCTTGTCAGTTTATTAAATCGATCGACATCCCGGGTTATCAATTCAGCTCTTTTGTAACCTGCAAAACGGCGAGCCCATACAATAGTAAATATATTGGGATCAAACAACTTCCCAGTTTGGTCGGCTACTATTTCAAAGGCCCTGCGTTTAAGATGTTTTTTACGATCATCCCATACCAGGTCGTTCTTCTCCTCCATGCTTTTATACAATTTCTTATCTGCCCAATATCGCCAGTTTTGTGCGTTCGTGATTGAAATAATTGGGCAAATACCTTCAAACTTACTCCACATAGCCCTTGAAACATTTCCATGCAATTGCGAAACCCCGTTGGCCAGCCTTGCAAAACGCAGCGCCACCAGGGAATGATTAAACTGGTCATCTGTTGTGCCAGTGAGCCTTCTTGTTTCGTCGAGCGATAAGCCACAAAAATAACTCATCTTATAACAAAGATAAATATCATGCTTTTCGTTGCCTGCTTCCTCGGGGGTATGAGTAGTAAAAACCAGTCGTTTTCTTACTTCTTAAAT
>JBBJOD010000547.1:0-3525 GCA_037721715.1 Chitinophagaceae bacterium
AAAACAAGAAATGTGTTATGGGCCGCAGGAGTAGCCGGAGATTTTCCGGAGGGAATTTCACCTGATGTTGTTGTTGGAGGGCGCCGGATAGAAACAGACGCCATCAACAGGGTTAAAGGCCATCCTAATATTTTTGCCATTGGCGACGTTGCTTCTGTGGTAACACCCGAAACACCCAATGGTCACCCCGGAGTGGCGCAGGTTGCCATGCAGCAGGGTCGCCAACTAGCAAAGAACCTGCTAGCAGTTATTGAAGGCAGGCAAACTATACCTTTTAAGTACCAGGACAAAGGATCAATGGCAACGGTTGGAAGAAACAAAGCGGTTGCGGACCTGGGAAGGTATAAAACACAGGGATTACGAGCATGGGTGCTTTGGTGTTTTGTTCATTTGTTCTCCCTTGTAGGAGGAAGAAACAAGCTAGTTGTCTTTATAAGCTGGATGGCTAAATACTTTTCTTACAACAGTTCATCGAGGCTTATAATACGGCCCTTCAACCGAGAAATAATGCGTGAAGATACGGCAACGAAGTAGTTTCTCTTCAACCACAATCGAATCATTACTTGTTCCTCGATTATTTTTCTCTGACACGCTAAATACTTTGGACCATGAAAATATTTTTTAATTTTACCCGGCTCTAACGCTTTTAATTAAATTATTTGAATTTCAAAGCAATAAAAGCCGAACTTTACAATCAAACAAAACATTTTAAGTAATTATGGCTAAATCGCAAGAAACCTTTGGTAAAAAGGAAAAACAAAAGAAAAAATTAAAACAAAGGCAGGACAAACAGGAGAAGATGGAAGAACGGAAGGCAAACGTTAAGAAAGGAAAAACCTTAGACGAGATGATGGCGTATATTGATGAAAATGGCAATTTTTCTTCTACTCCACCTGATCCTAGAAGAAAAAAAGTATTTCTATCAAAAGACATGCAGATCGGTGTTCCCAAGCAGGAAGCCAGGCAACAGGAAGATGTTGTCAGAACAGGAATGGTAACATTCTTCAACCATGATAAAGGCTTTGGTTTCATCAAAGACCTTCAGACACAGGAGAGTGTGTTCATTCATGTAAATCAACTGTCTGAAGCCATCAAAGAAAATGACAAAGTAAGCTTTGAGGTGGAAATGGGCCAAAAAGGACCCAGTGCAATCAATGTAAAAAAAGTGATTTAAAACTGTCAACTATCCTGGTTGCAGAATTTTTTTTTGATGCATAATTATTCTACTACTGCCAAAACTTATTAAGGCGTGCACTTGCTTTGTGCTAGGGTATATCACTTTAGTTCGCAAGCGCCGCCCCCCTAATAGGTTGGTTTATACCATGACTCCTTTTTTAGATCTTTTTACATTTTGGAATTAATCACTCTTCCAGTATCTTGTTGGGAATTAACTCATTTCCTGACAAATGATCCCAATTAACACATTAAGGTGCCTGTTTTGTTTTTTACTCGTTAGCGAAGCAAACACTTTCCCGGTGGTGGCACAGCAACAGGTGCCTGCTCGGCGGGCAGCGACCAGCGGTGGTATATACCCGGCTACTATTCCTGACGACAGTTCTGGGTTTGTGCCGATATTTGATGGCAAGACATTAAGCGGCTGGGAGGGTGATCTTAATTTCTGGCGTGCCGAAAATGGAGAGATCATTGGTGAGACAACTTCCGAGAAAGTGGTGAAGGTCAACAACTTCCTTATCTGGCGCGGTGGTAAGGTAAAGGATTTTGAACTGAAAGTTGATTTCAAAATTAACGGAACCAACAGCGGCATTCAATACAGGAGTACTGAATTACCTGATATCGGTAAATGGGTTTTAAAAGGGTACCAGGCCGACATCGAATTCTCGAATGGTTATACTGGAAATATTCACGAAGAGCGCGGTCGCACAGGGCATGTTGTATTATCAAGGCGTGGGGAAGTAACCCGGGCAGTTGATGGACCAACATTTAAAACGATAGCAACAATCGGCGACAATACGCTATTGAAAGGAATCGTTACCATAAACGGCTGGAATAAATACCACATAATTGCGCGGGGCCCTGTCATGATGCAGATAATCAACGGGCAGCTAGTTAGTATAGTAATTGATGAGGATTCCAAAAACTTCACTCCTGAAGGGCTGATCGGCTTTCAAATGCATACAGGACCTCCATTTAAAGTGCAGTACCGCAACCTGCTCTATAAGAAACTATAGCAACATACACCGCACCACTGCAGCAATCATCCTTTCGATCGGTTACATCAAGGTTCCATCACTGTTACCATTTCCTAAATGACGAACAATAGGATCTGTCATGATAACTCACTAGCTGCATGAAATGTTTACTTTCCATCACTACGTGGTTTAGTATGTAACAGTGCACCTATTTCAGCACTCATTTGCTTGTACTTTGCTTGGGCTTCCTCCAAAGCCAAACCTGTTGGCAACCCCGGGCGAATGTGCCTGGTGGCAGTAAGCCATGCATCTCGCATCATAACCTGGCGGGTCGTCACCATTTTTAACAGCTCAGTTGTATGCTTAGCCGGAGCCAGGCTCTCCATTATTCCTGCATGGTGCACATCTTTGTAACCCAGGTACTTTAGCACTTCCCGGGCCATTATCCAATGCCCTGTCTCATTAGGATGTATGCCGTCGGGTGCCAGGGCAAATACTTCACTGGTCGAATTCACTTCTTTCTTCCGGCGTGCCTGTAGATATCGTTTCATTGGGTAATGAACATCAATCACTTCCCATTTCAAAGTTTGTCTTTGATTCAACAGCCAGTCGGTATAACGGTCAAGCACCGCGGCATAGCCGGCACTTTTTCCTTTGAGCTCATCATAGTCGGGTGGAGTAAGATGAATCAATGTTGCACCTGATTTTATCACGTAATTACGCAGCCGCTGAATACCTTCTTTAAATTGTTGAAAGCGGTTATTATCGAATGGCAAATAAATACCATCGTTCATTCCATAACAGGCGAAAACCAGGTCGGGTTTTATTTTGTCGAGCACACGTTCAAGCCGCTCTGCAAGATCCGGCCGTGGGAAACTGCCTCCGGCATGTCCCGACTCAGAGAGCCCTGATAAGGTTTCACTGGGCAATCCTGCATTTATTATCTCGTAATTTTTTCCAGGGTTACGTGAAATAAGATATGTTTCTATATCATTAATATAATTTCCCTGCCAGGTGATACTGTTACCAAGAAACAATATCTTTTTTACTTTGGGAGAAATTTTTTGCGCCCCGGAGTAACAGGGCATCAATACCAACGACGCAATTAATAAATAATAGAAAATAGATTTATTCACTTGAAATTTTATTAAAGATAGATGATCGCCCTTAACGACTTGCTTAATCAATGAATGGTTTATATCTTGATCTGAAATCTTAATAATCCAGTAACTATGCATATCCAGCAAAAAATAAGTGGCCTTATAGATATACGACATTTATGCGGGTTGAATAAATGATCTTACAATTTTATCCTTAGTCTTGTAATTATGTAATAAAACGAGGTTTTATGTCATCCACAGATCCAAGAATTGAT
>JBBJOD010000071.1:0-13101 GCA_037721715.1 Chitinophagaceae bacterium
AATAATCCTTTAGTTGAAACAATTTTAAAGGTTTGCCAGCCCGAAACAAAACTTTGTATTGCAGTCGATATTACCGGTACCCAAGAGGCGATCGCAACCAAAACTATTAGCGACTGGAGAAAGAGTATACCGGACATCCATAAACGCCCTGCAATATTTCTCATTTATGCTGGCTAGCTCCGTAAATTAAAATAATACTCTTTCAATGCCAGCTATTTAAAGTCCCGCATAGAATAGATACTGTCTACAACAAATGTGGTAAAACCTCTCCATGGTACTGAACTCCTGTATTCTTTATAATGAAGGTCGAACTCTTTTCCACTATTGGTCATTAATTTATCTGCCAGGTCCCGCCGCTGAACCGAAAATTCAAATTCATAAGATTGTATTGAACCAGGCGTCCGGCTCCGTATACCCGTCTGTATGAGTTTGCCTTCATAGGTTTTGAAAATATCCCCCTTTCTTACAAGATAATTCAGCTGACCAGATTTTACACCTTCACCATACACATTAAAGTACCGCCAGTAAACAAAAACTCCTACAATCAAGACAATAATAAGGATAATGACTCCAAGAAATTTTTTCATAACTTTTCTTTGTGATTTTAACTACAGTGGCTAATTTATAAACCATATTTATCGATCATATATATCAGTGCTGCCATATTTAGTGCACCCATTTCCAACTCGCGTTTGTGCACATTTTCAAACACATCATTGCGCGCATGATGAACGTCAAAATACCTTTGCGAATCAGGCTTGAAAGACGAAACGGCTGTTTTCAATAACCTGCTCAAAGGCCCTACATCGGCACCACCTCCCCCGCCAACAAACTCATATACGCCATATGGCAAAAACAATGGTTGCCATTGGCGAACTTTTTCAATTTGTTCCTGCGACATGCCAAAGCTAAAACCCCTTGGTGCAAAGCCGCCATTATCACTTTCAAGAGCGAACAAATGTTTTTCATTGTTCTTTTTGGCTGCTTCTGCATACTCAGTTCCACCTCGCAGGCCATTTTCTTCATTTGCAAAAAGCACTACCCGGATAGTATGTTTTGGCTTATAACCAATTGCTTTAAATGCCCTCAGCACTTCTATTGAGTGAACACAACCCGCACCATCATCATGTGCTCCTTCTGCTACATCCCAGGAATCCAGGTGTCCGCCAACTGTTATGTATTCTTCTGGAAATTGAGAACCTCTTAATTCACAATTTACATTGTGCCCAACAGTATCCGTTAAAAACTGTGCCTTGTTTTTGAGGTAGGCGGTTACTTTTTGACCGGAAAGAAGTAAACGGCTCAGGTTGTCAGCGTCACGTAGCCCCATAGCCACGCAGGGAATCTGTGGTAAAGAACTGTCATATGCTGTTGAACCTGTATGCGGGTTGTTATCTACTGATTGAGTAAGAGACCGTATCATAACAGCTACGGCACCATACCTGGCAGCCCTGCTTGGCCCCGACCTGCGGTAGATGCCCCTTTCTCCATAAGCCTGGCCCGGTAACACGTATCGGGGGTTGAAGGGATTATTGTAGA
Source organism: Chitinophagaceae bacterium (assembly GCA_037721715.1). GTDB lineage: Bacteria > Bacteroidota > Bacteroidia > Chitinophagales > Chitinophagaceae > JADCRZ01. The sequence continues at coordinate 1,540 of JBBJOD010000071.1, forward strand.
AAACAATCTTTCCTTTTATATCATCTTTGCGTTTATCAAGTTCATCGAAATTATTGATCATTACAACGGCTGCCTTGATTCCCTTCAGACCGGTACCCAAAGAGTTTCCCAATGCCAGCACATCGAGGTTAGAGGTAACCGGTTTTCCGCTTGTGCTGTTATAAATAATCGAAGCCTCATCTTTTCCCCCTCTCACCCAACGCGGCACTTTACACTCCTGCAGAAAGACATTATCAGCGCCCATCAACTTCAACGTCTTCACACCCCAGTCTTCCGCCTTGTACATCTGGCTGGAACCCGCTAAACGCCCTCCAATCGTTTTGCATAATACGCGAAGATTTTCGTAAGCTTTACCATTTGAGAGTATCTCGTCAGCAAGCTGGCGAATAAGCGAGGAGTCTTCGTGTTGCGCAACACTTTCAAAGCATATCAGCAAAAGGAAAAATAAAACGAATCTTTGCATTAATATTTTTTTTAAAGGTAGCTAAACATTTTTATGACTAAACGAGTTAGTAAGTCGGCTGCCATTTGGATGATTAACCAGTAATTCATTTAATTCATTAATTACCTGCTATGAAAATTGGAATTGTTTGTTACCCTACATTTGGTGGCAGTGGTGTATTGGCGACGGAGTTGGGCAAGGCATTGGCAAATAAGGGACACGAGGTGCATTTTATCACCTACCAACAGCCGGTTCGTTTGAATACATTTAACGCCAATATTTATTATCATGAAGTACGCGTACCTACCTACCCGTTATTTGATTACCCGCCTTATGAAACCGCGTTAGCCAGCACTATGGTAGATGTAATCGCCAATAATAACCTTGACCTGCTTCACGTTCATTATGCAATACCGCATGCTTCAGCAGCCTATGTGGCAAAGAAAATTCTTGAGAAACAAGGGAAGAAAATTCCTGTCATTACTACACTTCACGGCACCGACATAACACTGGTAGGAAAAGATAAAACCTATGCGCCGGTGGTAACATTTTCAATCAACGAAAGTGACGCAATAACAGCCGTTTCATTTAACCTGAGGGATGAAACCTACCGTTCATTTAAAATTGAAAAGGAAATTGATGTAATACACAACTTTGTTGATGTAGAACGTTTTCAAAAAAAACCCATCGATGCTTTCCGCCGTGTTATTGCACCAAATGGTGAATTTATCCTGCTGCATGCCTCTAACTTCAGGAAAATAAAAAGGGTAGAAGATGTGGTGCGCATATTTGCCGAAGTGCATAGCCAGGTTCCGAGTAAACTTTTATTTGTAGGTGACGGCCCCGAAAGGTCTACTGCAGAAAGTCTTAGTCGCGAACTGGGTATAGCCGACCATACACGTTTTGTAGGCAAACAGGAACAAATGGAAGAGATACTTGCCATTGCAGATATGTTTCTCCTGACGTCTGAGTATGAAAGTTTCGGACTTGCCGCGCTGGAAGCGATGGCTGCGGGGGTTCCCGTGATAAGTACCAATGCCGGCGGCTTACCTGAGATCAATGTGCCAGGGGTAACCGGGTACCTGAGTGAAGTAGGAGACGTGCAAGATATGGCTGCTCAAACCCTGGGAATATTGAAGGATGATGAAACGTTGAAGAAATTTAAAACAAACGCCCTGAATCAAGCCAGGAATTTTGATATACACAATATTGTTCCCCAGTACGAAGCATTGTATAATAGGTTTTTATAGATTAATTAACGGTTGCTTATTCGGTACCGGGTCGGGTGTCGGATTTGAGGATGCTCCCTATAAGGCAACATCTCCTTATTCAAAATCTACCCTACCCCATTCACTTCACCTATCAACCACATTTATCGCTCATAACCAAAAACTACCCTCACCTCCTCAGCCAGCTTTCGGGATTAAAATTTACCCCTTTTTCGTTGCTTATAAGGAACTCGAGATCACCCTGTCCGTCACCTTTATCGGCTACCCGGCCTATTACCTGGCCCCTTTTTACTTCCTGTCCTTTGGAAACGGCAGGCGAGGTTAGGTTACTATAAGTGCTGAAGTATTTACCGTGTTTTATAATTACGCCTTGTACCTCACCAATATAAAATACGTAAGAGACCTCTCCATCAAAAACAGCCTTAACCGTTTTGCCGGCCTCAGTTTCAATTGTGATTCCGGGGTTGTCATAATCAATGTTAAGTCCCTCTACTTTCTGCCTGCTAAAGTGCATGGATACCCTGCCTGATTCGATGGGCCAGGGCAGGCTGCCGCGATTTTTTTCAAAGTCTACCGAAAGCGCTTTTGATTCCGGATCAGCGTCAAAAACACTGGCCGGCTGTTTGGCGACCTTTGTTTCATTCTTTTCGGCGGGAGATGTTGTTGCAGCATTATTGGCAGATCTATTTTTATTGGCGGAAGCAACATCTTCGGCCTGCTTTTTCTTTGCCATGGCCGCGGCTTCTTTCGCGGCTGCTTCCCTTGCCCTCCGGATAGCTGCGTTGATGGCCATGTTTAACTTCTGATCCTGCTTTCTTTTAGCAGCCATTTCATTCAATAACTCTTTTTCTCTTGTTTTTAATTTAGAGACAACGGCATCTTTCTCTTTCTTCTCTACCTCTAGTACCTGTTTTTGTTTGTTTTGCTCGACCAGCACAACAGATTTTTTTTGTTTATTCTGGGTGAGCCCTGCAATTTTCTGTTCCAGTAATAACTGCGTGTTCTTTATATTGGCTGCCTGTTGTGTGCGGTAGATGCGGTAAGAGCGCAAATAGGCCACCCGCTTTAATGCATCGTTGTAATTAGTTGAAGAGAAAATAAAATTTAAAAAGTCATAGTTGCTCCTGTTTTTATAAGCATACAATACACTTTTTTCATATTGTAGCTTAAGTGTATCCAGTTCCATTTTCAACTTCGTTATATCCCTGGACGACTGATTGATATCGCCCTCAATGAGCCCAATCTGCTCATTGATATTTAAAATCTCCGACTGTCGAAGGCGAAGTCTTTTAAGAATGAGCGACAACTGCCCCAGTGTTTCTTTTTTATTCTTTTTAGTTTCATTTAAAGAACTCTTCACCTCATCAATCTCCCGTTGTATAGCAGCCCGTTGCTTTTCAAGGTCGGTCCGGTTGTTTTGCGCAAACGAACAGGTTCCTGCTAAAAGTAGTATGGCCAGTAATAAAATAGAGTTTGTCATTTTAAATGAATTAAATGAAAAGGAAGCAGAAATGCAAAACTGCTTCCATGAAACGAGTTGCATCAATCCGTCTTGATTAGAATTAATCTACGTCAAATCAACTGGGAAGCGATGTAACCTTAAATAAATGTAATAACGATTATTTTAATTTATAATTTTTCGGAACTGCAAATGGGAAACTTAAGGTTTCGTTAAAACTATATTGCTTAAAATTCATCTCAATGTCAAGCTTCGATTTTTCTGCCACGGTTATTTTACGGCCTGTTGAGAAAAGAATATTATCCTTGTTCTCATAATCAGTATAGGTAAGATCACAGGTACGATTCCTGGCAAGGTTTACATCATCGAGCTTGCTGTGCTGTAACACAAAATCGTTATTGGTTAAGGTCATGAGGTGTTTAAAATATTGACCCGTAGAAGATATTAATAGTGAAGACTCACTCTGCTTGAATGAAACGAAATTGCTGTCAAGGTAGATAGGATTGCCCAGGATGAGATCCTGTAGTGTGTAAAAATCGAAAGGGAGTTGCGATAACTCCTGGAGATAACTCAGTGAACGGTATTGCACCAGTTTGTCTTTTTTATTCAATACCGTTACACTATCCGGCGTAATCATTACCCTGAAGGCCTCATAACTGAATACCGTTGCATTGATAGACAGCCATATCACACTGTCTTTCTGCATTCGCACAAATACGGTTAAATCAGGGCCTTTACCGTCCTTATCTGAATAGTCAACTTTCATTTTTGCGGAAAACGTTTTAAAATCAATCTTCCTGCTTTTAACCTGTGTATATACCTTACGTATAAACGCTATAGAATCTGCGCGGGCATCTCGAACAATAACGGTTCGGGCTGTATCTTTCTTAGCAATGGCGGTCTGAATCTATCTTGTTGGTTTACAACCAAATGATAAGAAAACGTATGTAATTACCAGTGATAAAACAATGTACTTCATAAATAATTTATTTACCGGTATGCCCGAAACCGCCATCGTTTCGTGAGGAGCTGTTGACCTTTTTTACGGGCGTCCATTTAATGGTTTCAGTTTTGTGGATGGTCATTTGGGCTATTCGGTCGCCATGGTGAATGGTATGTTCTTCATTGGAAAGGTTGATCAGGATGACCTTTAATTCGCCCCTGTAATCAGAATCAATGGTACCCGGAGAATTCAAACAGGTAATGCCATGCCTTGCTGCAAGACCGCTACGCGGCCTGACCTGTGCTTCATAACCAACCGGCAATTCTATAAACAGGCCGGTGGGTATCATCATTCTTTGCAAAGGCTCAAGGGTGATCGACTCAGCCACGTTGGCCATTACATCCATGCCGGAAGATCCTTCAGTAGCGTAATAAGGCAAGGGATTGGATGATTGGTTTATTATCTTGACGCTAACCTTTGACATATTTACAAAAGTAGGGAATCAACGTGCGCTAAAACAGTTAATAAAAAATTTTATGCAGTAAAGAATGGCATTACGACTTTACATCCTTTTCTGTATCAGTACGACCGCATACGCCATCAGGCCCTCTTCCCTGCCTACAAAGCCCATTGTTTCAGTAGTGGTTGCTTTGATTGAAACGTCATCAAGCGTTAGCTGCAAAATTTTTGAGATTACCTCCCGCATGGCAATACTATGGCCCATTATTTTCGGTGCTTCAAGGCAAATAGTAGCATCTACATTCACTACCTGGTAATTTTTGTTTCCAACCAGCTCAAAACACCGCTGCAGCAGTATTTTGCTATCGATGTCTTTGAATTCCGGGGATGTATTTGGAAAATGCATACCGATATCGCCCAGGCAGAGTGCTCCCAGCAACGCATCGCAAATGGCGTGTAGCAGAACATCTGCATCACTGTGACCAACGCTTCCTTTAGTATGAGGTATTTTTATACCTCCCAGCCAAAGATCACGCCCAGCCGCCAGCTGATGAAAGTCTGTTCCGAAACCAATGCGAAAAGCCATTAATAATTTGCTGATTTTACCGTCATTATTGTTGCGAGTTGGCCTCGGCGTCCAGGTCAAAAACCAGTCCTAACCGAAGTGTGTTCGACAAAGGGTTTTGGTTGATACCGCTGCCGGAAGGAATTATATAAGAGAAGTTGAGGCCAAACACATTGTATTTCAGGCCAAATCCCAGTGTAAAGTATTTACGGTTGCCTTTTGTTTTGTCTTCATAAAAATAACCTGCGCGTACGGCAAACTGGTCATTGTAAGAGTATTCGGCCCCCGCAGAAACCTGGAATTCTTTTAATTCTTCTCCGAAGCCACCCGGCGCGTCACCCAACGAACTTACCCAGCTACTGACGATGGTTTTGTTCCTGTAATTAGCCAAACCAGCCGAATCAAACGTTCCCGGCGGCGTGGGTACCAGTAATTTATGAACGTCAACACCAAAAGTTATCTTATTACTTTCATCGTACACTTTGGTATAGGCAGCGCCTAAGCCCAGGTCGGCAGGAATAAAATCTTTCTGTTTGGCATCTGTGGTGTAACCAATTTTCGTTCCCAGGTTGGTGAGCGTGGCGCCATAACTAAAACCCTGACCGCTTTCATCTGGCTGGGTATAGAAGAAGCTGATATCTGCCGCCACGGAGCTCCCGGCCTTATAAGTTGTTCCTGATCCAAAGGGGTCACCTTTGGCAAGGCTCGAATTAATGTATCTCAAAGCAATAGCCAGGCCGATATTATCTGAAAGTTTCCTGGAATACCCTGCATCAATTGAGAATTCACGTGGATTGGGAGCATAAAGGTCTTCGCCCCTTTCATTCGTAAACTGAATGGTGCCGAGACTGAAATACCGCATAGAGGCGGAGATCGCCTGCAGGTCATCCAGTTTGTAATATCCTGCCAGGGAAGCAAGGTATACGTCATTCAGCCCCAACTTTTTAAGCCACGGGGTATAGGTAGCACCTATTCCGGCCTTGCTTTGGTTGAAAGGCGTTTTAGCCAGGTTCCAAAAGCCGGAATTGGCATCTGGCAGTGTAGCAATTCCCACTTCTCCCATCCCCCCTGCCCGCGCATCCGGTGATATTCGCAAGAAAGGTACTGCGGTAGTTACAACATTGATCTGGTTGTTTTGCGCTTCCACGGCCAGGGCAAGTGTAACAAAAAATGATACCGCAAAAATTCTCAAGGTCATTTGTCTCATCTAATTAGATTTTGAATTTGTATTGATCAAAATATGGAAGGGCGCCTGTATTGACATCACCTGTTTTCAGCCGAAAAACTTTTTTAACCCCCGGCTATGTCCATTATGATGCTCATAATTTGCAGCGAAAATAACAATTCCGCGAAGTTAAAATAATTTAACAATTTTTCCGGCCCTCCTGGTTGTGATTCCTTTGCCTGTCTCTACCTGTAAAATATAGGCATACAACCCGCTTTGAACCAGGCTCCCGTTATCATTTTTCCCATCCCATTCAATGTCACTTGAACGGCTGCCATTGGTATTTATTGTCTGCTGAATAGATTTAACGAGCCTTCCGGATAGGGTATACAATTGTACAACTACCCTGATATTCTGTGCATCGAGATCGTGCGCAATGCGAAAAGTGGTTTTCGAACTGAAAGGATTTGGAAAGACGGAAACGTTTAAAACCTCGAGGCGCTGACTCTCCGATACAATGAAGTGAATGGTCACTTCATTTGAATTGTTAGCGACGTCCCAGGCTTTTACCATCAACGTATGATTTCCCTTTTCTAGTATGGGAAGCCTGAATTTTATAGTGCCCTTTTGGTAGCTGTTTGAATCAGCTTCGTAATAGCTGTTCAGGTTGAAGGTTTTCTTTGGATCTCCGTCAAGTACCGCCAGTATATCATGCCCTATGCTACTTCCTGTTATATTGATCCCCGAACTATCGTTCAATTTGACAAGCAATAAAGGATTGATGCCTGTTTCGCTGCCATTAATAAAACTTTCATCGTTTAGGAAAGCCTTTATTTCCGGCCCTTTTAGGTCGGTGCTAATACCCTGTGATCCACCGATTATGAATCCTGTAAAGCTGCCGTTTGCATCCTGGGTTCCATTTTCAGCGTAATAACTTATTTTACCGCTGCCAGGCTGGTAGTTGATGTCTTTGGGCACAATGAATCCAAAAGAAAAAAGCCCGTTTTTAACAACAGCCCTTCCTTTGAACAAGATACTGTTTTGCACATCAAATTTTTCTGCCACGCTGCCCGGATCGTTACCCCGCGTGGTAGCTTGCTGCACTTTATCAAAGACGGTTACAAACAGATTACCGTTAAAATTCGTCAGTAGGGTCCCAGTCCAGTCTGTAACCGCCCCTCCGACTGTATAGTGCTGAAGTGCTTTTAGCGTATCCGGCGTACCTGTAACAGGAATAGCATTGATGGTAGTGGTTTGGATATTATACAGTGGGAAATTCAGTGTCAGGGCAGGGTCGCCCAATAGGGTAAATTTCAGGTTGTTGATGTTGTCTCCCTGTGACTGGAACGTGGTGTTTTTGGCGGTCTTCACTGCAGCTCCCAGGCTCATGTAACTGCCGTCGGCCTTTCGCTTAAGTGCCGTATGGAGATAATTGCGGTTCATAACTCGGTTACTGTAAGCAAACACCAACCGGGTGGTGGTCATTAATGCAATGGCGCCTGTTTGCTGTTTAAGGAGGATATCTTCCCCTAAGGAATTGATTGCAGGATTATCATAGGGAGCAAAATCGCAGGTAGCGGTAATAAACAAGGGCAGTTTGAATGAATTGTTCCATGATTGTATGATGTCCTTATCAAGCACCACCTCTTCTGCCAGCCTGCTGTATCCCCCGTGGCCGCTGTAGTTCCAGATAAGGGTACCGTTATTTATGTTACCATTGATGGCCTGGTTGACGGCTGGGTAACGGCTGCCTGAGGCATTGCTTTCCTGCACAAAAGCATCCAGGTACAATTTATCCTCTATGAAAACCGGGTTTGTGGCTTTTGCTGTTCCTGTAATTACCTCGGCATCATGAAAGTGGAGGTTGTTGTCTTCATCATCTGCAATAAATGTCAAACGATTCCTCCAGGCACCCAGGCTTTCTTTTGCATGGTAACTAATCACTTTGTCTACATAGGCAGCGGCTTCTGCGGCAGTTTTTGCAGGTACACGGCCAATTCCGATATCGAGTGAATTTTTTGCATGGAGGGCACTGATATCTTCATCGTCATCGAGGAAACCGAAATAATCGTCGGAAGTAAAAGTGGCCAGTGGGTCCAATGAAAGATTACTAATGTATGCGGGTACCAGGTTTGAATTGTTTTTAAGACGGTTCTTATAATCGTAGGAGGCGTCTCCAAACAATAATAAATAGCGCGGACTCCTGGATGTATCCTGGCCCGCTTTATCGTAATACATCTTCACGAAATTGCGAATAGCGGTCGGATCTGGTGAACCAGATGAGAACTCATTAAAAATTTGGGCGGTAGTGAAAACCGAAACTTTCATCTGGTCATGTTGCCGGTGAAAGTCGGCCAACCGCCTTGCCTCCGTTAAAATACCGGGAAATGTGATGATCAACAGTTCGGCTGTCGGTGATCCATGCAGGTCCTGGTTTTCTATTTTCCCTATCGCAGACGGGTTTAAGAACCCGGTATTGCCAAACGCTATGTATTCATGCAGTGTACTGCAATCGTTCGAAAATCTTACATCACTTGCAATAAGGGAAGTCTTTATTTTCAGGGGATTGATCCGGTCGGTGATGTCCCATACCGTTGTAGCGGTTGAGGCATTCTTTAACAGGAATTCACTGCTTGCTCCCCGCTCTACACTGTTCCAGTCGCGGAATAATAATTGACTTACCCCGCTCATGCTGAGGTTCTTCCGCGCAAATACTTCGAACCAGTTTAACCACCCCTGTGCGCCGATTACCTGGGGCTGGTAGGTATAGCTAATTGCAATAGATGAGGCAACCGTAAAGTTGTTGGCTACCTGGGAAGAATGTGCAAAAAGGTCAGTATTTCCGGAAGTGACCGCTGCAATATCATGTTGCAACAGGCCAACATTGTTAACACTGACAGAAAATCGACTGCTGATACCAATTGAACGGGCGATGCAATCAGATACCAGTGTTGCCTGCGTGTTGGGTACAAGATTGGTTAGTGGGGTAGCGAAAACCTGGTTGCTTGCTTTGCCGGGGCTGTTACTAAATTCTTCCCCGAACCAATCTTTCCCACTACTAAGGAAATTAATACTGTCCAATTCATGAAAATAACGCTCATTGAAAGACGTGACCGTCTTCGAAGGAACGGAAGTATGAGTCAGCTCCTGTGCGCGTTTTCCGGCGCCCCCAAGTGTAATAAAGTAAAATGATTGGTTGTTATAGATATTCTTACGGTGTATAAAGCGCTTGTTGAGCGAATCATTGTACCAATCATCCGGGCCCGATGCATAAAATAGTATGTAATCCTGCCCGTTAAAAACACCGTCACCGCCATCTATAACTTCGATAGCATTTTCTTCCAGGTCGTCTGGTACCCTGGCGGAACAATTCTCAGGTAATACCTGGCCCCCGTTGCCGAACAGGCGGATAGAAGAAGAGGTAACATTGGATGCGTTTAATCCAATAGAGGTAAGCAACGCCAGGTCAATTTTGTAGACGCCTGGTTCTTTTACTGCAATTTGATACCAGGCACCCGAAGAAAGAACAGAAGACGCCCTGTAAGACCTCTGGCCGGCCAAGCCGATGACTACCAACAGCAAAAAACAGAGATGACACGCTTTAAGCATAAACCTTGTTCGGTTCAAAAGTAGAATAAGCTGCCTTAACCCCAATAGAAAAGAAAAAGTTAAATAAAATCGATTAACGCATCTAATGATAGCTATCTTAAATACCTGTAATCTACTCTAAATGAAAGTATCTATCTTCGCAAGAGGAATTTTAAAAAGTCTTTACAATAATTTTTTACATACCTCGTTATTCTATTCTTAAAACCGGCTCAAATGGCATATAAAATGAACTGGAAATTAATATTAATTTTCGTTTTCGGCGCAGCAAGTGTAGCATCCTGTAAAAACGGGAAACTTTTTGGGAAGAAGAAAGAAAGTTCCGATGTAACCGGATGGAATTATAATGACAAAAACCAGGGTGGTTACCAGGTGGCCCGCGAAAAGGAACAGCGCACCGGTCCCGGACTTATCTTTGTTCAGGGAGGTACTTTCACCATGGGCTCTACCCAGGAAGATGTTATGGGCGAATGGAATAATATCCCCCGCCGTGTAACAGTAAACTCGTTTTATATCGACAAGTCGGAAGTGGCAAATATACACTACCGGGAATACATGTATTGGCTGAATACCGTATTCGACGGCGATGAATACCAGGCTGTTCGTGACGGAGCACTACCGGATACCCTTGTATGGCGCAGTGAACTTGCCGACAATGAACCGCTGGTTGAATATTATTTCAGGCACCCATCTTATAATTACTACCCTGTTGTAGGAGTAACCTGGAGACAGGCAAATGATTTTTGTTTGTGGAGATCTGACCGCGTAAATGAGCTGCAATTGATTAATCAGAAGTTAATCAACGACAAATCTTTAAAGAATATATCCGGGCTCGGACAGGAGCATTTTGAAACCAAATCTTACCTGTTGGGAGAATTTCAACCAACCCCGGGTACTGGAGCACGTGCGAAAAACAACCCGTTGAAGAATCCGAATGGCACACCGAGGTCTCAGGTTACCATGGAAGATGGAATTCTTTTTCCAAACTACCGGCTTCCGTCTGAAGCCGAATGGGAATATGCAGCTCTTGGTTATGTAAATCAAAATCCACAGCCTAGTAAAAAAGAAGGAAGCCGTGGTGAAGAACTTGTTACCAATAAGCAGGTTTATGCATGGTCTCAGAATGTAAACGGAATGCGTGATGGCAGACGCGGGAACTGGCAAGGTACCTTTCTTGCAAACTTTAAAAGAGGAGCAGGTGATAATATGGGTGTGTCCGGTGGACTCAACGATAGGGCAGTATATACGTCGCCTGTGGAAACTTTTTATCCCAATGGATTCGGTTTGTATAACATGTCTGGTAACGTGAGCGAGTGGGTAGGAGACGTTTATCGGCCGTTATCACCGGTGGATGTGGATGATGTTGCTCCTTTCCGTGGAAACAAATTTACAGCAGTAGACCTTTCAACAGGAAAAGCCGAAAGAGATAGCCTGGGCAGAATCATAATGAGAGACATTACTGATGAAGAAAGCAAAAGCCGTAGAAATTATCAAAAAGGAAATGTGATTAACTACCTCGATGGTGACTCAACCTTCAAGAGTGTTAATTACGGTTATGGCGTTTCAACTTTGATCAGTGATAAATCAAGAGTAATTAAAGGTGGAAGCTGGAACGACAGGGCTTATTGGCTTAGCCCCGGCACACGTCGTTTCCTGGAAGAAGACCAGGGAAGCAGCCAGGTAGGTTTTCGTTG
>JBBJOD010000548.1:0-3508 GCA_037721715.1 Chitinophagaceae bacterium
CTGGAAGAAAATCCCTATATAAGTTTCGAAAAAGACTTTCTTCGGTGGATGTTGTCTGATGGCGCCGGGGCTTTCTTTTTGTCTGGGAAAAAAAATGAAACAGGCGTTAGTCTGGGTGTTGAATGGCTCGAGGGTGTTTCATACGCTCATGACAAAGATACCTGTATGTATATGGGAAGTGAGAAACTAGAAGATGGAGCCATGAAAAGTTACCTCGATTTCACTCCCCTTGAAATGATGGAAAATTCTGTTTTAAGTATTAAACAGGATGTGAAACTATTAAGCGAGAACATCGTACCCCTCGGCGGTTTGCAGTTGAAGTCCATCTTTGAGAAGAAAGGGCTTAATGTAAACGAAATTGATTACTTTTTACCGCACATGTCAAGCGATTTTTTCAGGTCTAAAATCGCTGAAAAGCTGATAGAGAACGGAATGGGTATACCACCGGAAAAATGGTTTGTGAACCTGGCCACTTTGGGGAATGTTGGCGCAGGCTCTATCTATCTGATGGTAGATGAGCTCTTTAAAAGCGGGAGGTTGCAGAAGGGTCAGAAAATTTTGTTGCTGGTACCTGAAAGTTCCCGGTTCTCTTATATGTACGGGCTGTTGACGGTTTGTTGAGTGGCGATCAGCTGGCAACTGACAGCTTGTTGAACCGTATCGAATAGTGCAGTGACTGACTGGATATTTAAGACTTCTATTGAATAACAAAAAACAGGTGAAGGCTGAAACCTAAAGCTGAAGGCTGCAGGCTGATAACTGATAGCCGATCGCTACATCATGAAAAAAGAAGACATCCCCCAGGACCCGAGTTCGCTCTCCCGGCATACCAAGGAAGTTTGTTATGCACTGGATAGTTCGGGCAACTATGTTACAGGTTTAAGCACCGGTTGGGAGGTAAAGATTACGGCGCTGGACGTAGCCTGGCAGGATATTGAACAGCGGGTTCTGTCTGCCAAACACAAAGTGCTGACCGGGGAAGCAAGCCCACTGTTATTCTTTATGGAGTTGAGGTTGATGGACTTAGGCATAGTGGCTTCTTACACTGGATTATGGAAATGGAGCATAAAAAGGCATTTGAAGCCTGCAAATTTTAATAAATTACCTGAGAAAATATTGAGGCGCTATGCCGAGGCTTTTAATGTAAGTGTAGACGAATTAAAAACGATGAAAGTACATGAATAACACGCTGGGTCATTTACAGGCGGCCCATTGCGAAAATGGGGTCACCACCAACTTGCTCAGAAATATCGGGGTTAAACAGATGTCGGAGCCACTGGCTTTCGGAATCGGTTCCGGCCTGTTCTTTATCTATGTACCTTTTTTAAAATTGAACAATGGCCCGGCCATCGCATTCCGAACCATGCCTGGGTTGATTTTCAAAAGAACTTGTAATTCTTTGGGAATTAAAGTAATCAGGAAAAGATTTAGCTCGAAAGAAATAGCGGAGCGATTCCTGATCGACTGTCTTGAAGCAGGGCAACCGGTAGGCTGCCAGGTAGGGGTTTACTATCTTTCGTATTTTCCAAAAGAATACCGGTTTCATTTCAATGCGCATAACCTCATTGTCTACGGCAAGGAAGGCGATAATTACATCATCAGCGATCCGGTTATGGAAACATCCACCATCCTTACCCGGTATGAGTTGGAAAGGGTTCGGTTCGCTAAAGGGCCACTTGCACCCAGGGGCCAGATCTATTATCCTGTTGAAAGTGATGTGGTAACAGATCAGCGAATAGCCAAAGCCATACAAAGCGGTATTAAGAGGAATGTGAGGGATATGATACGCCTCCCTGGAAATATAGCGGGGGTTAGCGGCATAAAATATACAGGTAATAAAATAAAGAAATGGAGAGACAAATTGGGGCCTCATAAGGCCGGTCTTTACCTGGCGCAGCTCGTGCGTATGCAGGAAGAGATAGGAACCGGTGGAGGAGGTTTTCGTTATATCTACGCGGCTTTCCTTCAGGAAGCTTATTCCTGGCATCCGGATGATCAGCTGCAGGTGATTTCAAAATCATTTACCAGGTCGGGAGATCTTTGGCGAACTGCGGCAGTACAGGCTGCTGGAATCTACAAAGGCAGGTTGGGCAGCCAGCAGGATTTCAATACAATGGGAGACTTCCTGCTGGAGATTGCCGAAATAGAAAAGCAGGCTTTCCGTGCCTTATCTGATCTCAAGTGGTCATCATGAGCAGCGCTGCCGTAAGTATAAAGAAACTTGGATTCAGGTATCCCGGGCAAAATAACCAGGTATTCTCAAGTCTCGATATGGAAGTGCTACCAGGTGAAAGATTCGGTTTATTTGGCCCAAATGGAGCCGGTAAAACAACCTTACTGAATTGCATGACCGGCCTGGTTGAATTCCAGGAAGGCAGCATTCACCTTTTAGGTCAATTGGTCAATTGCAAAAAAAAGGAAGTGAACAGGCTATTTGGATTTGTTCCCCAGGATTTTTCTTTTTACCAGGAACTAACCGCATTTGAGAACCTTGAATTTTTCGGCGCCTGGTCCGGTTTGGAACGCCAGCAAATCAGAAAGCGTTCCGCGGAATTATTAGACGTCCTGGGTTTGTCAGCAGTAGGGCACAAGCAGGTGCAGCAATTTTCAGGCGGTATGAAGCGAAGGGTAAACCTGGCCATTGCTGTCATGCACGCACCTTCCATTTTGTTCCTGGATGAACCGACAGTAGGGGTTGATGTTCAGACCAGGCATGCTATTATTAACTACCTGAAAGAATTGAATAGGAATGGCACAACACTTATTTATACTTCACATCAACTGCAGGAGGCAGAAGACCTGTGTGAAAAGGTTGCACTGATAGACGAAGGAAAAATTATCGCGAACGATTCCCTTAGCCGCCTGCTGAAAGAATACAGGGAAGAGGGCCTCGAAGGTTTGTATCTTAAGGTTACAGGAAAAGCTTACAGGGACTCTTGATGTATACACTCTGGGCTACCATACTTAAAGACGCGCGTATACTCACCCGTGATAAGGTTGGTTTAACGCTCATGTTTATAATGCCTGTTCTACTGGTGGTAGTTATAACCGCGATACAAAATAGTACGTTTGAATTGGTGAATGATAACAAAGTGCCTCTTTTGTTGTGCAATAAAGACAGCGGAGAAGCTGGTTTTCAATTGGTACAAGCTATTGAAAAAATCGGCATGTTCAGGGTGATGCGGGTCACCGGTGATGCCAGCGATACGCAAATAACAGTCCGGATGCATGCAAAAGATGCGCTGGTTGCCATCGTCATTCCACGGGCTTACTCCGCAGTCACTTTATTGAAAGCTAAAAATATTGCAGCTAGGGCAATGAATGAATTTGGATTGCCGCCAGATTCGCAACGAATAGAGGCAGGCAAACCCGATCCGGTTACTTTGTTCTACCATCCTGTTTTGCAACAGTCGTACAGGAGCTCGGTTCAGGGAGCGCTACGCAGCGCACTGCAGCTGGTAGAAAGCAGGCAGATTGTAAGAAGCCTGTACTTTTCGATCAACGAAAA
>JBBJOD010000549.1:0-3499 GCA_037721715.1 Chitinophagaceae bacterium
TCACGGCGAATATAATTCCAGATATCCAGTTCCGTCCAGTTACTGATTGGGAAAACGCGAACGTTCTCCCCTTTATGGATCCGGCCATTGTAAGTGTTCCATAATTCTGGTCGTTGCAGTTTGGGGTTCCACTGTCCAAATTCATCCCTCACAGAAAAAATCCTTTCCTTTGCCCTTGCTTTTTCTTCATCGCGCCGGGCGCCACCTATGCATGCATCGAAATTAAACTCTTCAATGGTATCCAGTAAAGTAAAAGTCTGCAATGCGTTACGACTGGCAAATTTACCCGTTGGCTCCGTCAGGTTCTTTGCTTTGATGGTATCTTTCACATGACGAACAACCAGTTTTTCTCCGATCAACGCTACCAGCTCATCCCGGAAATCAAGTGCTTCTTTAAAATTATGGCCCGTATCAATATGCACCAGGGGAAAAGGAAATTTACCAGGCCGAAATGCTTTTAACGCAAGGTGCACCAGCGTAATGGAATCCTTGCCTCCCGAAAACAAAAGTGCCGGACGCTCAAACTGGCCAGCCACTTCCCGAAAGATGTGAATCGCTTCCGATTCCAGCTGGTTCAGATAATCTAAATGATAAGTATTCATTGTAATCGTTAAGTAATGTTTAATTTAATGAGCCGGTTGTGCAGGGATTATTTTTGTCCTCTAGTAATTACTATTTGAAAAATAACTCCGAAGCGCCATTTTCAGGAACGAGGCTTGTATCACTGGCAGCACTGCTTCCATGAAGCCCGCATTCTTTTTTACTTTCATCTTCCCACCACCACCTTCCGGCCCTGAAATCCTCCCCAGGTTTTACCGCTCTTGTACAAGGCGCACACCCAATGCTTACGAATCCCCTATCGTGTAACGGGTTATATGGTATTTGCTCTTTTTTAATGTATTCGATAACTTCCTTGGTTGTCCAGTAGAGAATCGGGTGGTATTTAATAACCTGGTTGGTTTCATCCCATTCCATGATGGTGAGGTCTTTCCGGGCAGTAGAATGTTCTGCCCGCAGACCGGTAACCCAAATTGCATTTCCAGCCAATGCCCTGCCAAGCGGTTCCACTTTTCGTATATGACAACAGCTTTTCCGGTTCTCGACCGATTCGTAAAATGAATTCGGTCCATTTATTTCTACAAATTCTTCAATTTGCCGGTGATTGGGATAATAAGCTTTTATTCTTGTGTGGTATCTATCATTGGTACTGTTCCATACGGAATAAGTTTCAGCAAATAACCTGCCTGTATCTAGCGTGAAGATGCTAATATTCAGTTTATTGGTAAGGATATCATGGGTAATAACCTGGTCTTCGTAACTGAAACTCGAAGAGAAGGTGATTTTGCCGGGAAACTGTTCAGCCAACACCTTCAAAGAACCGGCAGTATCCAATCCCTTAACATCATTAAGTAATTGCTGTATTGAAGATTTTGCCAGATTAACCATCGCTGAATGTAGTATTGTCGTTATTTAGATATGGCGCCAGGGGACTGGTTAATAAGTTGACAAGGTTTTACCCCAGGCAATTGAAAATGCGGTAGCTTTCCCGCTCGTTTTCCCTGATTCCTGTTGCAAATTTATACCAGATGGATGAGAAGTCAAATTTTTTCTACTTAATCAGTAGACTACTGGAGAACGGGCAAAAGTTTAAAAATAGGTAAGAAATGAACGGAAGGAATTACGTTATGAAGTGTTTTTTTAATGGTAATCGTTATATTAGCTCCTGATTGGGGAAGTTTTAAGTGCATTGAGGGTGATGGCTGGTTATACCTGATTGATCATTCCGTTGCGCAGGGTGATGGTGATTCTACAATAAATTTTTTTCAAATGACAGACAAATCGCGTCGATCTTTTATTAGCAAGGTAACTAAAGGGATAGTAGGTGCTTCCCTGGCACCTGCGATAATTACTGCGGCAGACCGTTCCGCGAACCTGCGGTCGCTTTCCCGGATGAACCAGAAATTTTCGTTGAACGATAATATACAGATAGCTTTAATTGGGGCTGGAGGAATGGGAACAGCCGATGCCAACACTGCCATTACTGTACCTGGTGTTAAGCTGGTGGCTGCGTGCGACCTTTATGACGGACGCCTGACAGATGCAAAGAAACGGTGGGGAAACGATATTGCCACCACCCGGGATTACCGGGAAATACTGGAACGAAAAGATATAGATGCCGTGATCATAGCTACACCCCATCCCTGGCACAAAGCCATTTCAGTCGCAGCGATGAACAAAGGCAAATCAGTTTATTGCGAAAAGCCGATGGTGCATGACATTACGGAAGGACCGGCCATCCTATCGGCTCAAGCTAAAAATAAAGTTGTTTTCCAGGTGGGTAGCCAGGGAATGAGTTCACTGGGCAATGAGAAAGCAAAACAGTTGATGAAAGAAGGAGCTATCGGCCAATTGAATTATGCAGAAGGTTTCTGGGCAAGAATGTCACCGATGGGTGCCTGGCAGTACCCGGTGCCACAGGACGCTTCTGTTAAATCCGTGGACTGGGATATGTACCTGAGCAACACCACGAAACGCAGTTTCGACCCACTTCGCTTTTTCCGCTGGCGAAACTACCGCGACTATGGTACCGGTGTTTCAGGCGACTTATTTGTTCATCTATTCTCAAGTCTTCACTTCGTTACAAACGCCATAGGTCCTGAAAAGATTTTGGCCACCGGAGGGCTGCGCTTCTGGAAAGATGGACGTGAAGTACCTGACATCATGCTGGGTATGTTCGATTACGGGCAAACGGCAAATCATCCTCCGTTCAATTTGTCTTTACGGGTAAATTTTGTAGATGGTACAGGAGGAACCAACTATCTCCGGCTCGTAGGAAGCGAAGGCTCCATGACCGTAGAATGGGACAAGGTAACACTCTACCGTAACCAGGCCTATGCTGCAACGGATGACCCATTGCTACAAACAAAAAACGATACCGGCAAACAATATGTCTATGAGAGAAAAAACATGCTTCCTCCAGATAAAATGGAGTACGCCGCCGAGAAAGGTTACCAGGGAGCGCACTTCGACCATCATTATAATTTTGTGAATGCGATACGCAATAAAGGCACCGTAAATGAAGACCCCCTGTTTGGCTACCGTGCAGCGGCTCCCGCCTTATTGTGTAATGACAGTTATTTTAATAACCGAATTATGCAGTGGGATCCCGAGCATCTTAAAGTTGTTAATAAATAGTAAAAAAATCAACTATGAAAAAATTTCTCCCAGCGATATTTTTGGCAAGCTCTGTGGCGTCACTTGCCGCCAGCACGCTATTCCCGGTGCAGGCAATGGCTCAGCTAGCTAAAACTACATTAAGAGACATGCCCGCTAACAAGCTGACTTCCTCCGAAAAAGTCAACGGATGGAAGCAGTTGTTTGATGGTAAAACCATGAAGGGCTGGAGAACCTACCAAAATAAGAAGTCAGACTCCTGGACCGTGGTCAATGGTGATTTGTATTGCAAAGGTAGCACCTCAGATAAAAGTGACCTTCGCTC
>JBBJOD010000072.1:0-13002 GCA_037721715.1 Chitinophagaceae bacterium
TTTAACAAGGGCTCGATCCGGCAGACTCTCTATATTGCACCCGCCTCTTCTTCAGATAAATGATTTGCATATTCTAAAACTTCTTCTACCCGGTAATTATTAGCCAGCTCAAACTGTTGAGACAGGTAAGCAATACCTGGATGTCCTGGAATCAATTTTTCATCAGGTCCTTTCACTCTTACGCCTTGAAAAAAAATTTCTCCGGAACCGGGCTGCACCAGCCCGGCAATAATTTTCAGTAGAGTACTTTTACCCGAACCGGTCTCTCCTGCTATTGCAATATTCCACCCTTGTTGTTGCCCGATAGTAATTTCATTTAATACGATACTGCCTCTTATCTCCTTACTGATCGATGTTACGCCCAAAAAATTCATGTTTGCTGACAGTTTTTGCCTGGTGGTCCAAAATTATGTTTAATATGCTTTGTGTGTAACTGCTCTGAATTCAATTTACGAGTACATTTTTCTACACTATCTTCTACAAATCTAACTTTGAGTCATTAATACACATGGCATAAGTTTTATATCTTTGTTAGTATCCTATATCATTCCACTATACACCAAGTCAACCTAACCGGAAATTTTTTGAATTATTCTAATTTGCATTTGTAATAGTTCTACTACACGCAGGTTTTACCAGCCAGAAGAGTACGGTTTCTTTGCTATTATGCAGATTGCTAATTATTTATTTATCAATTTTTGATGCGATAAATAATCAGTGGGGCTATGAACTTACCCAATTGATTAACCATTGATGGCATTAAAACCTAACGCATGCCGCAGTGCTTTAAAACTCAAAATGAACAAAGCATATATCATACTGGCGCATAAGAACATAGAGCAATTGGTTCAGACGTTGGAAAGACTGAACGACCAGTCAAGTTATTTCTTCATTCATATAGATAGTAAAATGCATGGACTGCATCCTTCCATATTTTTAGGATTTGGTGATAAAGTACACCTGATGGAGCGAATTGATACAAAATGGGCGGGCTTTAGCCTGGTACAGGCTACCCTAAATGCAATGAAAGCCATAAAAGAAACTGGTAGGCAGTACCATACGATTACTTTACTAAGCGGCCAGGATTATCCAATAAAAAGTAACCGCTTTATCGACGACTTTTTCAGAAATTCACATGCAAGGGTATTTATTGAACATTTCGAAATGCCAAATTATGAAAGGTGGAGACCGAATGGAGGCATGTACCGGCTAGATAAATATTATTTTGGATTAAAATCTTACGAGTTATTCAGTTCCAGGGTCCTTAACTTTCTATGCAACTTCCTTACTTTTTTAAAAAGAAAGCAACCTTTAAAATTACAGCCATACGGGGGCTCACAGTGGTGGACGATTGACATGTATTCCCTGGACTATATACTTAAGTATGTAAAGACATACCCGGCGTATTCCTTGTTCCATAAGTCTACATTTGCACCGGATGAATTGTTCTTTCAAACCATCCTGTTGAACGCAAAAGATGACAGGATAGTAAAAAGCATAGTCAATAGTAACTATAGATTTGTTCGCTGGAGCAGTTCCTCAAAGTCTCATCCTGAAACACTCCAATTGAGTGACCTAAACGATATTGTACAATCCGACGCACTTTTTGCCAGGAAATTAGACGTTACCGAACATCCTGAACTTTTTGAACTTATCGATAAGCATTGCCTTAACAAAGAACAGGCTACCGCATAAAGTTTTGAGACCATCACTTGTTTTGAAATGTTCGACATCTTAAGACTATGTGGCTTTAGCGGTCTTCTACTTCATCAGTGTAAAAAGTTTATATGAAGCAATATGTTGAGGTGGTGGTGGTAATCCCGGTAGGTCCGGGAAGCAATATTGAATTTGTATCCGATACCATTAACAGTTATATTTTTTACACAGGAACCAGTTACAAGATTATTATTGCTGACGATTCGCACCAGGGATTAGGCACTAAGTTGAAAGACGCGTTTCCGGATGTCGACATCGTATATACTCGAAAGGCAATGGGAGGATGGGCCGGGTTGTATATAACCCTTTCATTAGCTTTTAAGTATGCGTTGACTCATTTCGATTTCAAAACCCTGGCTAAATTAGACACCGACGCTTTGGTTATAGGTCCCAAACCTGAGGCAGAAGCTCTGCAACTATTCGAAAGCACCCCGACTATTGGAATAGCCGGCCAGTACCCTTCAGATTATCATGGTAAGCCTTGGGATATCGGCTGGCCGCGGAAGCGTATTTTAAATGGCACCACAACCTGGAAATTTATACGCAGGCCGTACGCAAACTGGCTACTGAACAAACTGCATAAAAGGGCATTGTTGAATGGATACAATACGGGTGAAAGCGTTTTTGGCGGCGCATATTTTATGAATGAGAAGCTCCTGGTGAAACTGGATCAGGCAGGACTACTGCCTGATTATAAAATGAAATCACAGAATTTAGGTGAAGACCATTTGTTTGCACTGATGGCTAAAGCAGAAGGTTTTGATTTGGGAAATCTTTCTGACAACGGTATGCCCTTCGCCTGTTCATGGAAAGGCCTTCCTGCATCACCCGAGCAACTCTTTCGGGAGGGAAGAAAAATCATTCACTCAACGCGTTACTGGCAAAATATGCCGGAACAGGAAATACGTGACTGGTTTTGCAACAAAAGAAGTGAGACTGCATAATTATTTATATTTTAAAACGGTATACGGTAATTTGCACCGCTATTTAAAATGGATCGGTAACTGGTAATTAATCGGCGCCATAGTCAGCATCATTTCTGTACTTATTTAACCCAATGGATAAAAATATCTTAAAATGGAATTTTGTTTTTCAATATGGCTGGGTGCTGACGAACATCTTCAATACCATTCTTCTATTTCCACTTTACCTTCATAATATCGACAAAAACACACTGGGAGTATGGCTTGCTACCGGCAACATACTTGGGTGGATGACGCTGGTGGATCCGGGTGTAGGTGAAGTATTACAACAAAAAATAGCTGAATTAAGTGGACGCAAAGAAAACGCAGAAATTGGCAAATCGATTGGTTCAGGAATGATTGCCTCTTTTTTTATTTTGATAATTGCAGTCACCCTTGGGTATGTAAGCTATTTTTTTATTGGCCGTCTCATTGCCAAAGATGTAACCCAGTATCCTCATTTATCTTCGGCCCTTGTTCTTTCAGTTATTGCCACCGGTATGTCGCTCGTTTCTTTTAGCATGTCAGGGATAAACCAGGGTCTTCATAATTCCGCACAGGTAGCCATTTGCGCACTGATTGCCAACTTTGTTTTTTTGTTTGTGAACCTGTTGTTTCTTTATGTCGGTTATGGAGTGTTGTCAATTGCCATTGCCAATTTCGCACGGGCCCTGTTCCTGAATATTTACAACATTTTTTCCATGCTGAAGGTGTTGAAAAAACAAAGTATCCCTATCATTTTAGAATTTTTACACTTTAAGCGATTTATCCGCATATTCTCATTTACTTCTACCTCCAAAATTATTTCCGGTTTGGCATATAGTGTAGACATGATTGTTCTTGCCAGGTTTATCACACCGGCAATGATCACTGTTTATGAAACAAACAAAAGGCCCGTTAATGTTACCTATTCTTTGATCGGGCGGCATTCCGTTGCCCTGATGCCACTCATATCGCATTCCAAAGGGATGGGTGAAAAGGCGTCCATCATTAACCTCATCAACACGCAATTCCGGTTTTATTCTTATGCGACATTATTCGCCAGTTTCCTATTTCTATTAAATTTCGAAAACCTGATCAATGCCTGGACGGGTAAAGGAAATTTTGCCGGGAATCTAATATTGTATTTACTGGTATCAAACTTTTTTTTTACACTTCTCTGCACTTTCATGGCCAACATAGGTTATGCACTGGGTGATATCAAAATAAACAGCCTGTTCAATATAATCAGGAATGTTTGTTACGGAGTTCTGATGTTTTTTGCTGCAAGGTCTTTTGGAATAATAGGAACGCTTGTTGTCGCCCTTTTAATGACCATCACTGCCGACTTTTTCTTTTATAATTACAGGGTATATAAATTGGGTTACCTTGAAATGTCTCTGTTAAAAAGTTCAGTCATTCCCTGGGCCATCATCATTCCCATAAGCCTGCTGGCCGGATATGGAGTAAAAAAACTGGTTGAACACCTGGTACCCGTAAATATGTATTTTACCAAACTAATTATCAATACAGGCTTTTTTACGCTATTCTTTATTTGCCTGGTGTTGTTAGCAGATAGGCAGTTCCGCGAGATCATAAAAAAGGTATTGCACAAATATATTTTACCGGTTATAACCAGGTTCACAAAGAACGAATTTTAAGTGAGTGATACTTTTATCTTTTCATGTAACGTTGCGTACCATTGAGCAAATAATCAGCACAAGACCTGGTATCTTTCCTTTTAGAGACCGGCTTTCCCAGAGTTGGAAAGGGCCTTTGGTAATTACTTACACTTAATCAACAACTTACAATGCGGCACATGGATTGGCTATATCAATGAAAGCTAATTATGCAATTTATTTTTAAGGTTACTGCTCTTTATTACAACAAACCAATTTCTTACCGGATCAGCCAGATAAGTCAGTTTGAATATTATGCCGAGCCGGCAGAAAAAAATATGCCTCCTTTTACCTTAAAAAAATCTGTTACCTGGAGTTCGAAAGGCGGTCATACGGAATGGCAGGCTGCACAAATCGGTGAAAAAATTGACAGGCTCTATCTTCAGGCGATTAAGAATTAATTAGCAATTATTTATTGGCGCTTACGACAGCGCATTATATACCTTGAAAGCAGGTTGCCAAAAGACGCTAACTTGCATAAAGTTGTGACTGACAAGTCTGAAAAGAAGAGAAACTTTCACGGGGCGAAACTGGCAGTTGGTCAATGTAAGAAATTGAAGATCAAAAATGTCAGGGTTGTCACAATAAGCGATTGAGGCATTCCTTACTGAAATAAAAACCTGCCAGGTGTGCAAGCCTGGCAGGTTTTTTTATGAAGCAAGCTTTCTAGCCGTTAAAGCTTGTTATGTTGCTTGATATCAGGTTCCAAAGACTGTATTAGGTGTCAGCCAGTCTATTCTTTGCTTTTCCTTTAGTAATTCATCAATTCTTTTGGAACAGTCTAAAGGTAGCTTTAAAAGTTCACCGATGGCAGTATCAATAGCAACCATTGCTGCCTTTTTTGCAATATTGTGCGTTACACGATTATCAGCATGTAGCATGGTATAATATAAGGGAGAAGCAGTCATAAAAAGAGGGTTATGAGTATATGTCGTATTTTTTTTGTTCCTGTAATCAAAATCTCAAAAAATATTAATCTTTAAGTCACTCGTACGAAAATTAAAGGAGGCAGGTGTTAATCCGGCCTATTTAATTATTCCTTGATTTAACTGGTTGTCTATCTCTTTTCCAATCTGGATACCCTGCCATTCAGAACTTCCACCTTCCGAGATCCAGGCGCCTTCATTTTTTCGTAAAACAAAACTACGCATGTTCTTATCCGTTGGTTCTGCCAGGTAATCGGAATCGTTCATTCGGCTGATTTTGTAAAATACCGGGGTATGATGGAAGAAAACTGTAACAGTGGTCAAAAATTGCATTGGCTCAGGGTTTCACTTATATGCCAATGAGCATGCCACGTATAATCGATTGATTATAAGTAATTATAACGATTCAACATTCCAATTTTGGGAAGAGATGCCTATTTAGGAAGTATTTCCGGCAAACTATTGATGACTAATGCAATAATCAACTAAAATTGATGTTGTGCCTTCGGGTTTCAATTCTCGGCTTTCAGAGGAGGAAAGGTGCTTGCAAGGTTCTCGGGATCGCTGTTCGCTGAAAGCAAAAATCAATGGGATTTTTTTTCTTAACATGACACAAAATAAACGATCACCTTGGTTTCCATTCAAGCACCTGCACCATAGTAGGGGGAACGTCCGCTTTTCCTTCCGCGTCTACCTGTTCTACTTCTTCAATAAATAGGTTCAGCATTCCCTTCTCTTTCCATAATTCTGTATCGTATGAGGGTTCCCAGGAACCCACACCAGTTTGTGTAAGATCCTTGATACGCCAGACACCTTTAGCAAGATTTGTACAAGTGGCAGCCGAGACCTTGTTGCCCCGCTCGCTGTCACGAAAAATCATTGTTGCAGCAAGGGATTTACCTGCCTGCCATGCAATGATCTGTGGCCTTGAAATAGGTATGCGTTTGGTTCCCGCCCCGCTTAAACTGAAAGCGGTCTGTCGAAAACCCAGGCTGGTCGTCTTCCATTGTTCATCACTGTTATACACCACGAAATATTGGGGAATGGCTGACCCTTCCGCTCTCCAGTAAGTAGCGATATACGGCCGGCCAGATGCGTCTGCAAACATGGAAGTCTGGTTGATCAATTCGCTCTTCTGTGGAATTTTACAGGCATACTCGGCAGTGGCCGCTGTTATGGGCAACTGGTACCTAGCGCCGGTTGAACTTTCCCATGTTATGCCGCCGTCTGTAGACCTGGCGTAGCAAATATCGTGGTTACTGGAAACGTCAGGCGTTTCGCGCCAGACCCACGACAGGTGAATGGTTCCTTTTACATCAACACAGGCTTGCCAGTAGGCACTGCGCTGTTCTTCCCCATCGATAAAATTGGAATGCAATTGCACCCATTTCTCTGTTTGGATATCATATTTATTTATCACGAGGTTACCCTGGCCAGATCCTCCATTCCTGTAAAAAAATACCAGGTTGCCATCTGGCATACGATAAAATTCGGGATAACTTACCCTTGCTTCCACCTTTCCGGTCATAGGCATTTCCTGTCCAAGTTCTAAAGAGCCCGGCTCAAGACTCCGGCTGTAGTGCAACTTGTTATTATGGTGATCCCATGCCATATGGAGGTAACCATGTCCATCGACCATTATGCTGATGACATTGTGGGCATCAGATGCATTGCCCTTATAGTCTGTACGCTTGAGCGTCCAAGATTTACTTCCATTTTTACGCTTTCCTAAAACCACAAAGCTTTCATTGTCGTAAAATGCAATGTATTGTACACCGTTATGACTGACCAAAGCGTTTTTACGAAATACAACTGCATTAACAGACGTATTGGCCCAGCCTTTCGCTACAGGTACCAGCTTTACATCTTTCGTACTTCCCTGGCATAATACAACCAGTGTGGATAAGGTCATTAGCAATGTGAGAAAATTGATGGTAAGGTATCGCTTCATATAAACACTTTTTACTGGTAAAACCTTAAACAGGTTGAGACAGCCTGATAAAGATAGTTTGATTGATCTTATCCAGACAACTATGCAGTTAGCAAGTTAGCACGTACATTCGCTTATCATTACTAACTCTTTAACGTTATGAGAAAAAGTATTACCATTACTTGCTGTTGTTTGCTGATGTTGATGACATCGGTGAAGGCTCAAAATTTCAAACCCATTTTCAATGGCAAAAACCTGGATGGTTGGTACCTTTACCTGCAAGACAAGCGTGGCAGCAACAGGGACAGCGCATTTCTTGTAAAAGACAGCATGCTTTACGTTACAGGCAAAAGTGTGGGCTATCTATGCACCAACGTTCCCTATAAAAATTTCCACCTGGTCATTGAATTTAAATGGGGCCAAAAAAAGTATCCTCCGCGGTTAAATGAAAAACGCGATAGTGGTATTTTGTATTATTTTAGTTCAGGCTCTCCGGACAAGATATGGCCGCGCTCTTTTGAGTGCCAGATACAGGAAGGCGATTGCGGCGATTTCTGGCTTGCAGACAGTATAGCCATTACCGCAAACAACAAACGCTTTATGAAACAACGCATTCCTAAAATATCCGATCATGAAAAACCTCATGGTGAATGGAATACCATGGAAGTAATAGCGGTCAACGGCAAATGCACACATATTGTGAATGGTGTGGTAGTGAATGAAGGCACTGAAGCCAATGTGCGTGAAGGAAGAATAGCGTTGCAAACCGAAGCAGCAGAAATGTATTTCAAAAATATCCGGCTAGCGGTTTTGTAGTATAAGAAGTTACCGCGATGCTCAATCGCTGCCGCTTCACTTGTTTTTCGTAACAACTTTTTCCAGCAAACTGCTAACGGCGGCATCACCTTTAACAGCATGCGCTGGTTTAGGATGCTGGCTGTCGAATGCATGCAACAATGAACTATCCAACACCGTAACAAAACTTTCATCAATTTCGCCACCAGAATTTGTCACCCTATCTAAAGAAAGTGACAGGTGCTTTGCCAGGAAGCGGTAAGCAGCTTTTCTCTTATTGATGCCATAGTCGTGGCCCTCGAGCGGAAGATGTACGTTTTCCACCAGGTTTTCTTTTCCATAATAACGATATATATTCCTGATATATGGATACTCTGTTTCCGGCGTATTCTTAGTCCAGTCTTTTCCGTCGGAAATGAGAAGCATGGGTCTTGGAGCTGCGAGGGCCGCAATCTCCACATTACTTGTTTGAAAATCTTTTGATTTATGTATCGGCATGCCACTTTCGCAAACACAACCACCGAAGAAATAAGAAGAGACCATTACTACAGGCACTGACACGGCCACTCTTTTATCCAGGGCGGTGAGTAAAAATGTTTGCGTACCGCCGCCGGATTCACCCGTCATGGCTATGCGCTTTTTATCTACGCCCGGTAGAGATTCCATGAAATCGATGGCCCGTTTTCCATTTATAATCTGCAGGGCCACTGCATCTGAATGCTTGTGTATACACTGATCTGCATCACCGCTGCCAATCATATCATAAGCGAAAACATACGCCCCCATCTTTGCAAGCACGGCACATCGTTTCTGTACATATTCCTTGAAGCGTGGATCCGGTCCATGTCCGTGCGGTGCCAGTATGGCAGCATAAGCGGATTGGTTTTTTAAAGGACGGTATAGATTGCCTGTGACAAAGAAACCCGGCATACTTTCAAAAGCAACGTTTTCTACAGAATAACCATCATAAACTTTTTTGCTATGAATGATCGGCCGCAAAGGAGTGCTGGCAGTATAATTGTTGAGTTTAGCGCCATTGAGAATTAACCGGCGGATTCTTTGAGCTCTTTTTTCCCAGGTTCCACGGTCATTATAGGTTTCGGCAAAATCTACCAGCGCTGCCTTGCCCTGGTCTTCGGTGAAATACTGCCCCCGGCATAGAAGTGAAGTATCCGGTAACTGGGCGAGCAAATTCATAGCCATTATCATAAACGTCGATAAAATGAACACGTGTATTAACTTCATTACCCATTAGTTTCATTAAAAATAAGCCATTTCTATCTTATCATTTTGATATACATCGGGTAAAGATCGCTTTGGCATAAAACCGGGTTTTCAAAGAAATTAAGGCAGGGCTCATTCGCAACATTTCATTCGTTACCTTCGGTACACTTTATATTAGTTACATGGACCTTAATTTCTACCCACTGTTAGCCTTGCTTGTTTCCCTTATCCTATTACCTCCACATGGAAAAATAATTCTCCAAGCGGATGAAAAAGCGAGGATTGCTGCAGAAATCGATCACTCCATCCGAACGGAATTGCTAAATAAATGGTATCCCCAGTCGATGGACATCCAGTTTGGCGGCTTCCTGAGTACGTTCACCTATGACTGGAAGCCTACAGGTGACCAGGAAAAAATGATAGTGACTCAGGCGCGACATACCTGGTCCAATGCAAGGGCCGCTCAAGTATATCCTGGTATATCTTATTTTAACAAGGGTGCTGCATCTGGCTTCGCTTTTCTGAAAGAACAAATGTGGGATAAGAAAAACGGCGGATTCTATACCCTTGTAGACAGGCATGGAAATGTAAAACAGGGTGGTATTTCAAAAGATGCCTATGGAAATGCATTTGCGATTTACGCGCTTTCCACCTATTACCAGGCTTCGGGAAACAACGAGGCATTGCAACTTGCCAAAAACGCATTTATGTGGCTGGAGAAACACAGCCACGACCCGGTTTACAAAGGCTATTATCAACACCTTACCCGGGAAGGAGATCCAATAAAGCGGGATGATACAACCCCTTCGGTTTCAGACCTTGGCTACAAAGACCAGAACAGCTCCATTCACCTGCTTGAAGCGCTTACGGAACTCTACAGTGTATGGCCCGACACCCTTGTAAGGCTAAGATTGCAGGAAATGCTGGTTTTGATAAGAGATACCATCACCTCGAAAAAAGGTTACCTGGTTCTCTTCTTTCAACCCGACTGGAGTCCGGTTTCTTTCAGTGAGGCTACACAAGAGGTGATATTAAAGCACCGCAACCTGGATCATGTTTCATTCGGCCACGATGTTGAAACGGCTTACCTGTTGATAGAAGCATCACATGTGCTCGGACTTAAACATGATTCGATCACATTGCGGGTGGCGAAAAATATGTTTGACCATGCCCTTCAATATGGATGGGATACATCGGTTGGTGGTTTCTACGACGAAGGTTATTACTTTACCGGTAAAAGCAAGCTTACTATTATTAAAGACACAAAGAACTGGTGGGCGCAGGCCGAAGGACTGAATACACTGCTGCTAATGGCCGACCTTTTTCCAAATGACAGCTTAAAATACTTCAACAAATTCCTGACTCAATGGAAATACATCCAGCAATTCATGATTGATCACATACATGGTGACTGGTACCAGGGCGGGCTCGATAAAGAACCCGAACAAAAAACTGCGCTTAAGGGTCATATATGGAAAGGGAATTATCATCAGCTACGCTCACTCATTAATTGCGTGCAGCGCCTGCTGCCTGATACCATTGCGCCGGCTGTGCCAAAAAATATTGAATTGACAGGTGCAAAAAAAGATGAACGCGTAAAATGGGACGCCGTATCAGATAACAAAAATTTACTGGGTTATAATATTTACATTGATGAGCTTAGGGTAGGTTTTACGCCACTGACATCATTCTCTATACTCGGTTTAAAAAGATCGAAAGGCCGGCGCATTACCGTGAAATCGGTAGACCTTAGCGGCAATGAATCCGGCGCTGGTAAGCCAACCATATTTTAAATGGTTGCTGGAACAATTGGGTGTATTGATTGGTTAAAACTACCTGGCAGTATTTTCTTTCTCCCTATTGCTGATAGCTTACACCTATAAATTTATAGATAAAGTTGGCTGAGAAGGAAAGTTATTAGCAAGCCTTTACGATTGACGGCTCAAAAGAGAGTATTTTTGCGCCGCTTTGTCTACTAATTATGATGGAAATGAATGTTAAGCTGCGGCAATTAGGGGAAGAACTTGAAGGAGAACTTTTTGATGACGACACCATGCGTATATTATATGCAACGGACGCGTCTGCCTACCGGGAAATGCCGCTTGCAGTTGCCCTGCCCAGGTCTATTGCTGATATTAAATTACTAATCAATTTTGCCCGGGCAGAAAAGACTTCCCTGATACCAAGAACCGCGGGAACTTCACTTGCCGGCCAGGTAGTGGGAAACGGCATCATCGTAGATGTTTCCAAGTTCTTTACATCCATCCTGGAATTAAACAAAGAAGAAAACTGGGTACGCGTTCAACCCGGCGTGATTCGCGACGAATTGAATATTTTCCTGAAACCGCACGGACTTTTTTTCGGACCGGAAACTTCTACTGCGAACAGGGCAATGATGGGTGGCATGGTAGGCAATAATTCCTGTGGCTCTAATTCCGTCATTTACCGCAGCACCCGTGAACATTTATTGGAGGTCAATGCCCTCCTTAGTGATGGGTCCGAGGTCGTATTCAAATCACTTACGCTGGAAGATTTTCATCAAAAATGCGAAGGCGTTACACTGGAGGCTGAAATATACCGCACGGTTCGCAGGCTACTAAGTAATTACGAGAACCAGCTCGAAATAAAAAGAGAATTTCCTAAAAAAAGCATCGAGCGACGGAATACGGGCTATGCCCTTGATTTGCTGCTGGAGACAGCTCCTTTCGATGCCACGGGGCCAGATTTTAATTTTTGCAGCCTCATCGCTGGCTCCGAGGGCACACTAGCCTTTATTACAGAAATTAAATTAAACGTTGTACCGCTTCCTCCTGGTGAGATTGGCTTGCTGTGCGTACATTTCAAGTCCATCGATGAAGCTTTACGCGCCAACCTCGTCGCTCTGCCCTACAAGCCCAGCGCCAGTGAGCTGATTGATCATTATATCCTGGAATGCACCAAAGACAATATTGAACAAAGCAAAAACCGCTTTTTTGTGCAAGGCGATCCCGCCGCCATACTGGTGGTTGAATTTGCCAGGACAAACAGGCAGGAAATTATCGAAGTAGCAGGTAAGGTAGAAGCAGGAATGCGTGCCGCCGGCTTGGGTTTCCACTTCCCCCTGCTTTTTGGTAACGATACCAAAAAAATCTGGACACTTCGCAAGGCCGGGTTAGGATTGCTCAGCAATTTACCAGGCGACAGTAAGGCAGTGCCTGTGATAGAAGATACGGCAGTAGACGTGCAGGACCTTCCGGCATATATTCGCGATTTTAATGAGATCCTGAAAAAGCACGAGTTGTATTCAGTGCATTATGCCCATGCGGGATCAGGCGAGATTCATTTAAGGCCGATCATCAACCTGAAAACAAAAGAAGGCAACCACCTGTTTCGTGTGATAGCGGAAGAGATAGCAACCCTGGTAAAAAAATACAACGGATCTTTAAGTGGCGAACATGGCGACGGAAGGCTGCGTGGAGAATTTATACGACAAATGGTGGGTGAAAAAAATTACCAGCTTTTAAAAGAAATAAAGAGCACCTGGGATCCTGGCAATATATTCAACCCCAATAAAATTGTGGAAACACCCTCCATGAATACGATGCTCAGGTATGCACCCGGTGTTGAAACGCCTGTTTTTAAAACAGTTTTTCGCTTTCAAAATCAAAACATACTGCAACATGCCGAACAATGCAATGGATCCGGCGACTGCCGCAAAACACAAATTTCCGGCGGAACGATGTGTCCATCGTTTATGGCTACCCGAAATGAAAAGGACAGCACGAGAGCAAGGGCCAATATCTTAAGAGAAT
>JBBJOD010000550.1:0-3473 GCA_037721715.1 Chitinophagaceae bacterium
GTTTTGTGGGGAACGTGTAGTGGCTCCATGTTACCCATCATACTTAAAAAACTAGGTGCAGATCCCGCCGTTTCTTCAGCCCCGTTCGTTGCAACGTTGGTTGATGTAACGGGGCTCATCATCTATTTTTCTTTTGCATTCATTTTCCTGGAAGGAATTTTATTATAACAAAATAGCGGTTCGTACTGCAGATGCCGGTGTGGTGTCTCCTTCATTAAATATTTTATTCATGTGCGGAATTGTCGCTTACATTGGACCAAGGCAAGCCTACCCCATCATATTGAAAGGCCTTAAACGTTTGGAGTACAGGGGTTACGATAGTGCCGGTGTTGCACTACTCAATCATGGACTTACCGTTTACAAGAAAAAGGGCAAGGTTGCCAGCCTGGAAGAAAGTCTTGTAGGCAAAGACCTGCATTCTCACGTAGCCATCGGGCATACACGATGGGCGACTCATGGAGAACCGAGTGACCGTAATGCACACCCCCACTTGTCGGCCAACGGACGGATCGCTATGATCCATAATGGTATCATTGAAAATTATGCACAGCTTAAAAGCGAATTACAGAAAAAAGGATATGAATTTAAAAGTGATACTGACACTGAAGTATTGTTGAACTTTATAGAGGATATCCAAAAAAATAACGACTGCGGTCTTGAAGAAGCTGTACGCATTGCTTTGAGAAGAGTAGTGGGCGCTTATGTGATCATTCTGATAGACCAGGATAATCCCGACACACTCATTGCGGCAAGAAAGGGAAGCCCCCTTGTCATTGGAGTTGGTAAAGGGGAACACTTTCTTGCTTCCGATGCATCACCTATCATTGAGTATACTAAAGAAGTGGTTTATGTAAACGATTACGAGCTGGCTATTATAAAAGCAGATGAACTACTTTTAAAAAACCTGGGGAATGAAAAGGTGACACCATTCATCCAGAAACTGGATCTTGAACTAGCGGCTATCGAAAAAGGCGGTTATGAGCATTTCATGCTAAAAGAAATATTTGAACAGTCGACTACCATTTATGATTGCCTGAGGGGAAGGCTTGATGCCGTAGCGGGAACAATAAAATTAGGCGGGGTAGACAAGTACATCACCGAATTAAAAGAGGCCCGGCGAATCCTGGTCATTGCCTGTGGAACAAGCTGGCATGCAGGACTGGTAGCAGAATATATCATTGAAGAACTCTGCCGTATACCCGTTGAAGTGGAATATGCCTCGGAATTTCGTTACCGCAATCCGATCATCAACAAAGGAGATGTTATTTTTGCCGTTTCTCAAAGCGGAGAAACAGCGGACACATTAGTAGCCATCGAAAAAGCCAAAGAGCAAGGGGCCATTATCTTTGGAATACTTAATGTAGTAGGTTCATCCATTGCACGAATTTCGCATGCCGGAGCGTATACCCATGCCGGGCCTGAGATCGGCGTTGCCAGTACAAAAGCTTTTACAGCGCAGCTTGTAGTGCTTACCATGGTTGCCCTGCATATAGCTTTCGAAAAGCAAACGATCAGCCATACCCGCTTCATGCACCTGATAAACGAGTTGCATGATATTCCTGATAAGGTGGCTACCGTACTAAGAACCAGTGATCAAATAAAGAAAATAGCAGAGAAATACAAAAATGCCAGGGATTTCCTCTACCTGGGTAGAGGTTATAATTTTCCAATCGCCCTGGAAGGTGCGTTGAAAATGAAAGAAATTTCTTACATCCATGCCGAGGGTTACCCCGCCGCAGAAATGAAACATGGACCTATCGCGCTGGTAGACGAAAATTTACCGGTGGTTTTTATTGCAACACGGGATATTTACCACGATAAAATTATCAGCAATATACAGGAAATCAAAGCCCGGAAAGGAAAGGTAATTGCGGTAATTACCGAAGGTGATGAAACAATTTTTAACCTGGCCGACGATGTGATGGTGATTCCAGATGCTGACGAAATTGTTGCTCCCATGCTCAGTGTTATTCCGCTTCAGCTGCTTAGTTACTATATCGGGCTTTCTAAAGGTCTCGACGTAGACAAACCACGGAACCTGGCAAAATCGGTAACGGTAGAATAATGTTATTGTCTATCCGTTCCTGTTTGCAAAGTTTTCGGCAGCCGGTAAATTCTACTGGCTGTGCTTGTTGGCCAACGTAAAAATTTTTTGATGAATATAATTCAGAAAAAACCGGTTTCAAGCCTGGGCTATAATTTTATAGCAAAAGAATACCTGGCTGTTGGTAAAGATGAATACCACCTGCGAAACCTTCAAAATAAAGCCGGCATCGAATACCGTAATCTGAACGCCTACGAAATAGAAGTGCTGGGAAGAAATCGCAATACTTCCGATGACTGGAACAAAATTCTTGTTTCCAACGCATTCAACCCGGAACTGGTAAAAAACTGTAAATTCTATGGGCTCGTACGCATAGGTAAACTTGAACCTTACTACCTGGAATTTAAAAATCTTCGTCTGCCCGTTGGGTTATACAACAGCAAAATAATAAGTTGCGACCTTGGTGACAATGTAGTGGTAGACAATGTAGATTATCTGTCGCACTATATTATTGGCACTGATGTGATCATTGTAAATGTGAATGAGATGGCTACTACTGAAAACGCAAAATTTGGAAACGGCATCATCAAAGAAGGCGAAGAGGAAAGAAATCGCATCCGGTTGGAAATTTGTAATGAAAATGGCGGCCGGGCCATTATCCCTTTCAACGGTATGCTTCCAGGAGATGCGTTTTTATGGAGCCGTTTTAGAAACGACGACGTGCTTCAAACAAGATTGCAACAATTCACCGAAAACATTTTCGATAAACAAAGAGGTTATTATGGGAAGATTGGTGACAGAACCGTTATAAAAAATTGCAAAATTCTAAAAGATGTAACAATAGGTAGTGATGCATACCTGAAAGGAGCAAACAAACTTAAAAACCTTACCATCAATTCATCTGCAGAAGCAAAGTCGCAAATTGGCGAAGGTTGCGAGATTGTTAATGGTATCGTGGGCTTCGGTTGCAGAATATTTTATGGTGTGAAAGCGGTGCGTTTCATTATGGCCTCCCACTCACAATTAAAGTACGGCGCTCGATTAATTAACTCGTATTTGGGTAATAATGCCACCATTTCATGTTGCGAAGTATTAAATTCGCTCATTTTTCCGGGACACGAACAGCACCACAATAACTCATTTCTTTGTGCGGCGCTTGTCATGGGCCAAAGCAATATCGCTGCAGGCGCCACCATCGGTTCTAACCATAATTCACGGAGCCCCGATGGTGAACTTATTGCCGGACGTGGATTTTGGCCAGGACTTTGTGTAAGCCTCAAGCATAATTCTACATTCGCTTCCTTTGCCATGCTTGCCAAAGGCGATTACCCGGCAGAACTTGATATTTCACTCCCATTCTCTTTAATAAGCAACGACGCAAGTAATGACCAGTTAGTTATCATGCCTGGATACTGGTTTATGTATAACA
>JBBJOD010000073.1:0-12939 GCA_037721715.1 Chitinophagaceae bacterium
GCCTTATTAAACGCAAACACGGGATCTTTTTCACCTAGTAAATGTGATGGAATCTTCGTGATATCAGCGTCCAGGCCGATACATAAGTAGGATTTTTTTGCCTTTATTTGTTCAACCAGTTGCCTGCGGTTCATCCTTTAATTTCAGCAAAGAAACGCAAAGTATGTGCAAACCGGCCAAAGATTTCACGTGAATTCAAAACCTTTTCCAGTTATTTGGATGTAGTTGGCAATAAAACGAACTGCCTGTTGTAAAAGCGTTTTGCCATGGTTTATTGCTAGTGGTAAATGGATAAGTACTCCCCCCCAGAGCCCGGCATGGTGGCTGTACCGAACCGGTCATGTTGGTGAAAAGACTTACTCAATCACTTCCACGATCCTGGTGGTTTCCATATTGGCATTACGCATAGATATGCTGCGCACCGCTGCGGCTGCAAATTCTCCGAAAGCTTTTTTAGCGGGAAGGTCATCGCTTACCATAATCGGAACACCGGAATCACCGCCCTCTCTGATACTCTGAACAAGGGGTATTTGTCCAAGGAATGGAATATCATACTCTTCAGCCAGTTTTTTACCACCCTCCTTTCCGAAAATATAGTATCTGTTTTCTGGCAGTCCGGCTTCAGGAAATGGCGGAACAAAATAGCTCATGTTTTCAACCAGCCCAATAATAGGTACCTTTATTTGTGCCTGGCCAAACATTGCGATGCCTTTTTTCGCATCTGCGAGGGCAACATCCTGCGGTGTGGTAACTACGATAACGCCCGTAAGTGGTACCGTCTGTACAAGTGTCAGATGTATGTCGCCAGTTCCGGGCGGCATATCAATAACCAGGTAGTCCAATTCTCCCCATAAAACTTCTGTCACAAATTGCCGGATAGCACTGCTGGCCATCGGGCCTCGCCACACTACAGCACTTTTCTCATCAACCAGCAGGCCAATGCTCATAAGCTTAATGCCAAATCGTTCCAACGGCACAATGAAGCCTTTGTCGCCTACCTGTTTCATCATCGGTCTTTCACCCCGAACTCCGAACATAATAGGTATGCTCGGTCCGTAAATATCAGCGTCCATTAAACCTACTCGGGCACCACCTTCGGCTAAAGCAAGCGCCAGGTTTGCAGCAACAGTGCTTTTCCCTACCCCGCCTTTTCCACTGATCACCGCGATGATATTACGTACGCTGGGCAAGACTGATTTAGGATCGGTGCGGTTAGAGGTAGTATTGGCGGTAAAATTTACCTGAACAATTGCTTCATTGCTCACTAAAGACTGAATTGCATTTATACACTCCTTACGTATTCGGTCTTTTAATGGACATGCCGGTGTTGTAAGAACTATTGTAAATGATATATGATTTCCATCAACCAAAATGTCTTTTATCATTTTCAGGGTAACAAGGTCCTTGCCAAGATCAGGCTCCTGAACATTGCTCAATGCTTTCAATATTTGATCCTCAGTCATTATTCAAGATTTTGTTAAAACAGTATTTTTGCTGCAAATTTAACCATTGAGGTTGTTAGTTTGTTTATCATTTAGGGTTTTAAGGTTATTTTTGGACCTGGCATCCTGTTTTGATATACAACATTTGATACGTTGAAAATTATTCATGTAAACTTTTATACCAATTGCATGAGGAGAATAGTTGTTAAAAGTAGTTTGCGGCGTTTAAGGCTCAACGAATTAGTGCAGTCATTTGGCTGAATTGGGGAGATATACTCCTTTTTATCTAATTAGAGACAGTTTATAAGCTAAGTGCCAAATCAAAGATCAAATGTCTGCTGAATGAAAAAAAGTTTACAATATTTTTTAGTGCTTGTTTTCTTTTTGCCGGTAGCGGCCAGCGCACAATTTACACAATTGAAGGATTCGGTAGTTCAATTGTATGGAGTGGTTATGACGGCCGATAGCCTGCGCGGAATCCCTTCGGTGAGTGTAACCATCAAAGGCCAGAACCGTGGCACATTTACCAGCGAAGAAGGTGTATTTTCAATCGTGGTCATAAAAGGAGACCAGGTTGAATTCTCGAGTATAGGATATAAGCCGAAACTGATAGAAGTGCCAAGAGAGCTTCAGGGCAACCAGTTTAGCGTAATTCAGTTACTGGTAACAGATACTATGTACCTTCCGGTTACTATCATTAAGCCCAGACCCACCCGGGAACAGTTCGAGCGTGACTTTGTAAGAACGAACATCCCCGACGATAACCTGGAAATAGCGCGCCAGAACAACGATGCCAGCAAACGTCGTATTCTTATGAGAACCTTGCCTTACGACGGAATTGAATCTTCCGGCTATAACCTCAGGAAAGGAGCGAGCAGGTATTATTCTGCTGGTCAAATGCCTCCACAAAATATTTTCAACCCCTTTGCCTGGGGCGAATTTATCCAGGCATGGAAGAGGGGTGATTTCAAGAGTAAGTGAGACACGATAACGGATTAGCGGGATGATCAGGGCCAATACCGGATAGTGTTACCCCTTTATCTATTTACAAACTTTCTCCAAAATGATTGCCACCATCAATAAGAAAATTATAATACATTGAGGCATCAATTCCTGGTAATCATGACAACTCTTCCATCATGGTCGATATAGCGGTAGTCGGTGCGGGTACTATGGGTAACGGCATTGCACATGTATTTGCTCAAGCAGGCTTTAGGGTTACCATGATTGATGTTAACGCGGAACAATTAAGAACTGCTACGGCAACAATTGCCAGGAACCTTGACAGGCAATTAGCGAAAGAGATCATCACCGCTGAAACCAGGGCAACTACGTTACAGAACATTGCCACTACAGATCAATTGGCAGAAGGAGTTAAAAACGCTGACCTGGTTATAGAAGCGGCAACAGAAAACACCTTGTTAAAGCATTCAATTTTTAAACAGGTAGACGAAGCAGCACCTCCTTATGCCATCCTGGCTTCTAACACCTCTTCCATATCCATTACGAAAATTGGCGCAGCAACCAGACGCCCTGAACAGGTAATCGGCATGCATTTCATGAATCCAGTGCCGGTTATGAAACTGGTGGAAATAATCAACGGTTATGCAACGAAGAAGGAAGTAACGGAAACCATCGTTTCACTTACCCGACAATTGAACAAGGTTCCCTGTGTAGTAAATGACTACCCGGGG
This sequence comes from Chitinophagaceae bacterium, assembly GCA_037721715.1. Taxonomy (GTDB): domain Bacteria; phylum Bacteroidota; class Bacteroidia; order Chitinophagales; family Chitinophagaceae; genus JADCRZ01. The sequence continues at coordinate 3,137 of JBBJOD010000073.1, forward strand.
TTTGTAGCCAATCGCCTATTGATGCCCATGATCAATGAGGCCATTTTCAGCTTGTTTGAAGGAGTTGCCGGGGTAGATGCAATAGACACTGTAATGAAATTGGGAATGGGTCACCCCATGGGACCTTTGCAATTGGCCGATTTTATTGGTCTTGATGTTTGCCTGAGCATTATGGACGTATTGTACCAGGGATTCGGAAATCAAAAATATGCCCCATGCCCTTTGTTGTCAAATATGGTGGCTGCAGGATTCCTAGGTATAAAAAGCGGGGAAGGATTTTATTCTTACTCAACCGGCAGCAAAGAACTGGTCGTTAGCGGGCGTTTTCGGTAATACTTTATGCGCTTCCTGTTATTGAATGTCTCAACAGGATTGTCATCCAGGCTTCCCTACTGAACTCATCGAGTAGAAGCCGGTACAGTTATTTGCTATTTCAATTAAACATTGCATTACTTATTATTGTATTTTGATACCGACTATTGCAGGTTATATAAAAAACAAATTTATGAAAACCAATTCTTCAGCTGTGAATCCACGTTATAACCCTTCGCATACGTACCTATCGTTTGTCCTGTTAATTCTGGTGTCGGTTGGGCAGCTTGCCAGCGCGCAATCGCCATTAAAAGTTGCGTTGGCAGGTTTAACGCATGATCATGTAAGCGGCGTTTTGCAAAAGCACCGGGATGGTGCCATTTCTATAATTGGTGTGGCAGAATCGAACCCGGATCTGGTGCTGCGTTACAAGACCCGTTATCAATTACCGGATTCCATTTTTTTTAAAGACCTGGGAAGCCTGCTTAAGAAAGTAAAGCCGGAAGCTGTACTAGCATACAATGCTATCTCTGAGCATGCCGCTGTTGTGGAAGCATGTGCCCCGCTCCATATTCATGTGATGGTAGAGAAGCCACTGGCCATCACATCGAAACAGGCGGAACGCATGGCCTCACTGGCCAGGCAAAACAATATTCACCTTTTGACCAATTATGAAACTACCTGGTATGCCAGTAATCAATGGGTTTACCGAAAAGTAAATGACAGCTCCGCTATTGGCGACATCCGTAAGATGATTGTACATGACGGTCACGAGGGGCCGAAAGAGATTGGTGTTAGTAAAGAATTTTTGCAATGGTTAACAGACCCTGTAAAAAACGGTGCAGGGGCTTTGGTAGACTTTGGTTGTTATGGAGCCAACCTGATGACCTGGCTAATGAAGGGACAGGCACCTGTTGCCGTTACTGCTATAACCCGACATATCAAACCGGACATCTATCCAAAAGTTGATGACGACGCAACCATCCTACTCGAGTATCCAACCGCAACCGGAATCATTGAGGCCTCCTGGAACTGGTCGTTCTCAATAAAAGACCTGGAGGTTTTTGGTAAAACGGGATATGTGCAGGCCGTAAATGCCAATACAATCAGGCTGAGAGAAAAAGCCAATCTGCCTTACAGTATCCAACGGCTAGACCGGGCAATGCCACCATACCAGGACTATACAGCTTACCTGACAGCGGTACTACGGAATGAAATAAAACCTGGAAAAGACCTGTCTTCGCTTGAAAATAATATCATTGTAGTCAGGATACTGGAAGCCGCGAGGCAATCAGCGTCAGAAGGAAAAAGAGTGGTGTTGAAATAAACGATATTATAATCATAGAATTCAGAGAATAAACAATTTTCAAAATGCAAGAAGCAGACATCATAGTGGTTGGGGCAGGGGCTTGCGGACTAATGGCAGCCCGGATGTTGAGCAAAGCAGGAAAGAGGGTGGCCATCCTGGAAGCACGTGACCGCACGGGTGGCCGCATACACACGGTAGACAATCATACATTTTCAACGCCTACAGAATCTGGAGCAGAATTTATTCACGGAGAATTGCCCGTTACCATTGGCCTGTTAAAAGAAGCCGGCATTAAATACCACGCTATTGAAGGGGAATTATGGAGGCATGATGCAGGATCTTTCATGCAGGAAGAAAACTTTGTAGAAGGTCGCGAGCTGCTAATTTTACGTTTGCAGGAATTAAAGGAAGATACTACGGTAGCTGCTTTTCTTGACCAGTTCTTTAGCGACGAGAAGTTTGCATCACTTCGCAATTCAGTCAAAGGTTATGTGGAAGGGTACGACGCTGCAGACACTACAAAGGCAAGTGCTTTTGCCTTTCGGGATGAGTGGTCAGCCGATGAAATCAGTGAACAGTTTCGACCCAACGGTGGATATCACCACCTGGTTCAATTCATGGAAAATGATTGCAGGCAGTCCGGCTGCGCCATACACCTGTCTTCAGTAGTTAAAGAGATTCGCTGGCAACCGGGCCAGGTGGTTGTATTTACGGATAAGCATACTGGTTATAGCGCTAAAAAAATAATCATCAGTGTACCCCTTGGTATAATGCAGGCAACCCCATTGTTTGAAAACGCATTGTGTTTCCATCCTGCTATACCCGAAAAAATCAAGGCCTTCCAATTACTCGGTTTTGGCGCGGTAATAAAAATCCTTCTAAACTTCAGGGAAGCATTCTGGAAGGATGGTTTACGCGGGCATGATGGAAAGAATTTAAAAAGCATGGGATGGCTATTTTCCGCGGCCGAAATTCCTACCTGGTGGACACAACTGCCGGATAAATCTTCCCTGCTTACCGGCTGGCTGGCGGGTCCGCGTGCTCTTAAAATGAAGGACCTGAATGATGAACAGATTTTGGACAAGACCCTTCGCTCACTATCAGAGATCTTTGAAATGAGCGTGGAGGAATTATCCAATAACCTGTCTGACTGGCGCGTCAATAATTGGACGGCTGATCCTTTTACACTTGGTGCCTACGCCTATTCAACCCTTGAAACCCATGAAGCCATAAAGATAGTTACCGAACCTGTGGGGGACACTTTGTTTTTTGCAGGTGAGGCCTTACATGATGGCGCTCGTATGGGAACAGTGGAGGGAGCACTGGCAAGCGGGCAACTCGTGGTAAAGCAGGTGCTGGGCTAATTGGGTTACCGGGTTTCAGGTTGTAAAGAAACAATGCTGCCGCCTGGCAGGGTTCAAGGATAAACGATAGGTATGTAACAAAACAACCTTGAAGGCTTAACTATTGCGTAATTACAAAGTGGCAAGCAAGGGAATATATCAGGAGCCTTTAATCACAATAAGTTGAAATCGAAGCTGATTGACGACAGCAACCCTTACACCTTCAAAATCTCTTCAATTTTCGAAAGCTCTTCTTCATCAAAATTGATATTTGACAAACACTTCAGCGAATCGAGCAACTGTTCGGGCTTACTAACGCCAATCAATACACTGGTAATCCGTTCGTCTTTAAGTAACCAGGATAAAGCCATTTGTGCCAGCGTTTGACCTCTCTGCTGCGCCAGGGCATTTAGTTCTTGAATTTTGGAAAGTGTTTCTGGAGTAAGATGATCTTCCTTAAGAAATCCGTGAGGCTTCGCAACCCTTGAATCTGCCGGGATGCCAGCCAGGTATTTATCGGTTAATAAACCTTGCGCCAGGGGCGAAAATGGAATGCAGCCTACTCCCTCCTTTTCTAATACATCTAATAATCCACCTTCTACCCATCGCTCAAACATTGAATACTTCGGCTGGTGGATGATGCAGGGTGTTCCTAACTGCCTTAGTAACTGGATGGCTTTTGCTGCTTCTTCAGCCTGGTAGTTAGAAATGCCCACATAGAGTGCTTTTCCCTGCCGTACGACCAGGTCCAGCGCCGACATTGTTTCTTCCAATGGCGTATCAGGATCGGGGCGGTGATGATAAAAAATATCAACATAATCCAATTTCATCCTGCGTAAACTTTGGTCAAGACTGGATACCAGGTATTTTTTTGAACCCCATTCTCCATAAGGGCCCTCCCACATATAATAACCTGCCTTTGATGAAATGATTAGCTGATCCCGGAAGCCGTGAAAATCTTCATGAAGAATTTTTCCAAAATTTTCTTCAGCAGACCCTGGTGGGGGACCGTAATTATTGGCAAGGTCAAAATGCGTGATGCCATTATCAAAAGCGAGTTTTAAAATTGACCGGGAGTTTTCCAGGACATCTACATGGCCGAAGTTGTGCCAGAGTCCAAGTGACAATGCAGGCAACTTCAAACCACTGTTCCCGCATCGGCGGTAATCCATAGTTTTATAACGATCCTTATTGGGCAAGTAAGGCATAATCTACTTAGTTGTTATGAAGGGATAAAAATAAGCATGTTATTGTAATTTGTACACTAAATTATCTGTGGGCACGAGGGCTTATTTCGCTTTACTAATTCAATGTCTCTAATATCGGCCAGGCGGTGTAATGCTTCGCTAAGCCTTCCTAAAGGGATGCCTATCAATATCTCGCAAAACAACATCATCTGCTGTTCAATAATAGAGCAGTCACATTGCTTGATAATAGTCATTACATCGTTCACCTGGGTATAATTGAAACGCAGCAGGTATGCGGCTTCCACAGCTTTTTGTGACACGGGGGTTAATTGAAGAACGAGAGCCGTGACAGATTTGTACGCATTAATCAACTCGGGAACGCCCAACAACGTTCCACCAAAATATCTTACTACAACAACAAGGGTATTGGTAAGTTGCCTGCTATCAATTTGCCCAAGTATCTGCTTACCTGCCGTTCCGGATGGTTCCCCGGCATCATTTACCCTGTATACATCTCCTTCGGAGCCAACGCGGTAAGCAAAGCAGTGGTGAGTGGCCTTAGGATGTTCCTTTTTAAGAACGTTTAATTTTGTTTTGCAATCATCCACTGATAAAACCGGGTAAGCATATGCAATAAACCTGCTTCCCCTTTCTTTCAACTCCGTTACTGCATTTTTGTCGATATTGTAATAAAATTCTTTCTCCATAATATTCCCCTGTCAAGTTCAAACAACCATATTATATCATCCAGCGTGTGTTTTTGCAGGTTTATAATACCTGACGGTATCTTCGTAAATGTTTCGGGTGCTTGTCAAAACAGCATGTGCAAGTGAAGGCGCCTGCACCCCTGATGGCACTTGCAGTGCGTTGTTGGTTATTACCCTTGCTTCATCCCATAAATTTTTATCAATGAAGTTTTGTAGTACCCGGGCTCCTCCCTCAACCATAACACTTTGAATGTTTAAATGAAACAATGCTGTGAGTACCTGGTCTATAAAAGGGAGTTCCCTGTTTAATTGGTAGTAACCGCACTGGGCCATCTCTTCGTGCTTTAATAAATTAAATACGATCGTTTTGTTTCCATCGTTGAACAGAAACAATGAACGCGGAAGCCTGAGATCGCGGTCGATTACTATGCGAAGGGGATCTTTGCCTGTCCATAACCTATTTGTTAGAGAGGGGTTGTCAGTTAAGGCAGTGGTCGTGCCTACCATTATTGCTGCTTCCTCACTTCTCCATTTATGTACCAGTCGATTTGTGACTTCATTACTGATCTTCATCCTCACGCCATCCATACCTGCAATTTTTCCATTCGCTGTTTGTGCCCATTTCAACAGTACAAACGGGCGCTGCTTTAAATGAAAGGAAAAAAAACGCTTGTTTAAGTCACTGCATTCAGCTTCCAATACGCCGACTTGTACATCTACCCCGGCATTCCGGAGCTTCTCAATTCCTTTGCCATCCACCTGTTTAAATGGATCGTTGCAACCTATTATTACTTTCGGAATTTTTTTATCGATGATAAGGTCTGCACAGGGAGGCGTTTTTCCGAAATGTGCGCAGGGCTCCAAAGAAACGTATAAGGTGCTTCGAGGTACCAGCGCTCGACTGGCTGCATTCATTTCAGCATGAAGTATACAATTTACTTCTGCATGAGCCTTACCATACTGTTGATGAAACCCTTCGCCCAGGATCCGGTTTTCATATACCAGCACAGCACCAACCATAGGATTCGGCGCAACATTTCCTGCACCTAAAAGAGCAAGTTGCAAACACCTTTGCATGTAGTCTGAATCTTTGCTTTCTGCCATATGTTGTTTGTTTATACAACGGTAATATAAACCTGGCTGGGATTAAGTAATCGTAACGCACAAAACTAATTCATTTAATCTTGTAAGTTTGCAGGATGACGGTGCAGACGGCAAGCAAGCAACTGCTTTTCCAGCTATTCGAATTGTACGAAGAAAGGGAAGCAAGGAATATCGCTGACCTGGTAATGGAAAATATTACTGAGTGGAAACGAATAGACCGTATTATAAATAAGGAAGTAACACTCTCAGTTGAAAAAGAAAGATTATTATCTCGGTACACCAATGAGTTACTGGCGAATAAACCGGTGCAGTATGTGTTGCTTGAAGCATGGTTTTATGGAATGAAATTCTATGTAGATGAAAACGTTTTGATCCCAAGGCCGGAAACGGAAGAGCTGGTGGAATGGGTTCTGACGGAGGGTGCCAAAAATACGCCGGTCAAACCCCGGATACTTGACCTGGGTACCGGCAGTGGATGTATTGCCGTAGCGCTTAAAAAGAAATGGATTGATGCAAAGGTGTTTGCCTGTGATGTAAGTAAGAAAGCCCTGGAAGTTGCAGCAAACAATGCAACACTTAATAATACTCCAATCGATTTTATACTTTGTGACTTTCTTGATGAGCAGCAAAGAAATAGTTTACCCGCGGTTGATATAATAACAAGTAATCCCCCCTATGTTCCGTTCCAAGATAAAAAGGCCATGAGATTGAACGTATTAAATTATGAACCACCACTGGCGCTTTTTGTAGAAGACGATGACCCACTTTTGTTTTATAGGCTAATGGTAAAATTTTGCCAAACCCGTCATAAAGAAAAAATTATGCTTTTTGTAGAAATACATGAGGGATCAGGCAAGGAGGTGACAGAACTGTTCGAATTAAGTGGATTTGCGGATATCGAATTAAAAAAGGACTTACAGGGACGTGACCGGATGGTCAGGGCTTCCTGGAGTTAAAGCTAAATGGCTACCTGACACCGCTTTTATCAACTGCCAACACAGTTCTTGCACCGAGCTCACGGGCAACACGCATTACGGCTACAATGTTTTCTACAGGCACTTTTTTATCGGCGTTGATAACAATGGTTGGCTGATCCGCTTCCTTTGCCAGCAGAGGTTGAAGTTTTATTCTTAGTTCTTCCAGGGATACCCTTGAAGTGCCTACAAAGAATTCGTTTTTGCTGTCAATAGAAACCACCACTGTTTGCTTCGCCTTTGTATCGCTTTTTGATTTGGGTTGCGAAAGCTTGATCACATTGGGATTAGCCAATGTTGATACAATAAGGAAAAAGAACAACAAAATAAACAAGATGTCATTTAATGCGCCGGCATGCAGCTCCGGATGTGATTTCAGTCTTGACCTCAGGTTCATGTTGTGTAGTGTTTTATGTAGCGTGTCGGGAGTTAGTGTCGGGTATCAGGTATCGGCTATTGGTTTCGGGAATCAAATCGCGTATTAATTTTAGATACCCTCATTGAATTTCATCACTTAATATTCATCACTCATAACCATTCACCATTCACCATTCACCATTTACCATTCACCATTGCCCATTCCCCTTCTCACCTCGTCGGCTCCTGAAGTATATCGATGAACTCCGCGCTTGCGACTTCCATTTTATTCACCGTCTTTGTTATTTGTGAATTTAAAAAATTGTAGGCTACATACCCCAGTAAGCCAATAATCAAACCAGTAGCAGAAGTGATCATTTTGGTATAAATACCGCCGGCGATAGCTGCGGGTGTAAATTCGCCGGTTGCATTGATATTATAAAACAGCTGTAGCATTCCAAATATCGTTCCCAGGAAGCCAAACATGGGCGCAATGCCATACACCAATGACAAAACAGAAAGATTTCGCTCCATTTTGTACACTTCAAGTTTGCCCACATTTTCCATACTCTTCTCTATGGCATCAATTGGTTTGCCGATACGTTGCAGACCTTTATCTATTATTTTTGCTACTGAATTATTTGTATGCTTAGCCAATGAACGGGCAGCTGTTACATTGTTGGTTGTTACATGATCCCGGATGATGTTCATAAAATTAGGATCCATCTGGCTGGCATGTTTGATGGCTATGAAGCGTTCAAAGAAAAAGAAAATAGCCAGCACAAGTAACAATGCAAGCGGTATCATCAATACACCCCCGTTATACATAAGGTCGAACACGTTCATTTGAGCATTGGTATTTACAGTTCCCAGCGCTGCGGACGTGCTATCTGTTAAACGATTTGCGGTATCGATCTGAAGAAAAAATAAATTCATTCAAAACAATTTAAAAACTTTTATGAATAATCCCGTTGAAAATTCCTGGTAGGTTAAAGCGAAAATTATGCGTATTATTTTTAAATCCGGATCAGGATTATGTCAATTAACAATTTATAAAGAAAGAGGTATGAATACGATAGATTGAATTCATACAGGTCCTGGCGATTTGTAGAAATCTTATTGCATCAATATAACAATCCTCACCATTACCATTAACTTGTCGAGCCGGCGCACAAAGAGCTTAGGCATTTCCGAAATCTATTAAACGTCGTTCCGGTTTTGCTGCTTCATTTGCATCATGCCCATGATCTGGTTCATGGTTTTTTGCATGCCATCGCTGCTTCCATCCAGGAAAATGACATTACCTTTGCCGTATTCCGCAAAGTTTTTAATGGCTTCAGTCCACATACTAAACAGGATTACATTGGTATCAAGATTGGCCTGCTTCATTTGTTCTGCCGCCTGGCTCATACCTTTTGCTACTTCCTCCCGGAAAAGCGCGACACCCTGGCCACGTAACATAGCAGCTTCTCTCTCCGCCGTTGCGGCGATTTTTATCGAATTTCCTTCAGCTTCCGCTGCTTTGGTTTTCGTTATCAACAATGCTTGTCCTTCATTTTCGGCAGCGGCTTTCAGATTATTACTCGCTACTACCCTGCTCATACTTTCGATGATAGCCTTGTCGAATGTGATATCATTTATCTGCAGATCCAAGAGATGGTATCCCCAATCTTCCAGGGCAGCATCAATCTGTTCTTTAACAAATTCAACGATCTCTTTTCTGAGTGTTAAAATTTCTGCCTGTTTTTTTGATGCAACAAAAGCGCGGATTGACCCCTCTACTGTGCGTACCAGCGTTTGCATCAGGTCTTTTTCGCTTATAAATTTAAAGGCGACTCTTTTTATTGTTTCTTCATCTGCGTTTTGCACCGCAAACAACAACATACTTTTAAAATATACATTCGCCTGGTCTACCGTTATCGCCTGGAATTCCAATTCTACAGACCTGTTTTGAATGGAAATCTTTTTATATATCTGTTCAATGAGGGGGATTTTGAAATTTAAACCGGGACGAAGAATACGCTGGTACTTACCAAACATCGTTACTACGGCAATAGTACCCTGGTTAACGGTCACCAGTCCACTGAAAATAATAATGGCAAGCACAAGAACCCACCAGTATTCAATCAAATTAGGCATAAAAAAAATTTAGAGGCTGAAGTTAGTGCTTTTGCAGTAAGCAGGACAAGTTGTTATCCTTTCCTGTTTAATATTAAAGAACCGCTTTAAATTCTAACAGCAGTGCCGGGATTCTTTTTCTAACGCCTCTTGCATCTTCCATCTTTAATGTGCAATTTTATAACCTAAGACTTACTTTTAACTGATATGCTTAAACCTACAAACAAAATAGCCACCCTCCTGGCGTTTCTTCCCCTGGCCGCTTTCATCCTCTATATCCTATCATTTGTATTTATTTTTACTCAGCTGTTTGACAATCATTTCGAGCCGAAATCGACTGCCAATTTTAAAAGTTTTATTTATGTTTTTATAACAGGTATTTTTTTGCTCAT
>JBBJOD010000551.1:0-3469 GCA_037721715.1 Chitinophagaceae bacterium
AGTTCTCCAGGCATTATATATAAAGATTTGATCATTATAGGGTCCAGTGTTTCGGAGGAAGCGGCGTCTGCACCGGGCCATATCCGGGCTTATAATGTGCATACAGGTAAACTGAGCTGGATATTTCATACGATCCCTCACCCGGGAGAACCAGGGTATGAAACCTGGGAAGACAAGGAAGCTTATAAGCATATCGGTGGAGCCAATTCCTGGGCAGGATTTAGTATGGACGAGGAAAAGGGGTTGTTGTTCGCACCTACCGGTTCGGCTGCTTACGACTGGTATGGCGGCAAAAGGCTGGGACAAAACCTGTATGCCAATTCAATTCTGGCCATAAATGCTGCCACAGGTAAATTAAAATGGCACTACCAGACCGTACACCACGATGTATGGGACTGGGACCTTCCCACCCCTCCCATATTGGTTTCGCTTAAAAAAGACGGAAAGAATGTAGACGCTTTGATTCAAACCACTAAAACAGGATTTCTTTTTGTACTGGACCGCAATTCAGGCAAACCGCTATACCCCATCGAAGAAAGACCTGTACCCACAGAAACGGATCTTATTGGTGAGAAGCTGTCACCGACACAACCTTATCCCACGTTTTATCCCCCTTTTGCCCGGCAGGTCATCACCGAAGCAGACCTAAACCGGATGGTTCCTGATTCATCGTACCAGCAAATTAAAAGAATGTTGGCAGGCTATAAAACAGGCAATATATTTAATCCTCCTTCCAAACATCCTACTGTTGTGTCCCCCGGTATGCAGGGAGGCGGTGAATGGGGAGGACCCTGCTTCGATCCAACGGAAGGGGTGATGTATGTGAATGCCAATGAGATCACCCGGGTGCTCACCATGGTGGACGTAAAGCAGGAGCAAACTATTACGGGCCAAACGAACCTGGAAGCCGGAAAGATTTTATATAGAAAATTATGTATGTCCTGCCACGGCCAGGACCGCAAAGGCTCAGATGATTATCCATCACTATTGGCTATTAATAAAAAATACAATGAAGCGCAATTTAAAAGCCTGATCGCTGCCGGCCGCCGAAGAATGCCCGCTTTTAATCAGTTGAATGAGGCGGAAAAAACAGCGGTCGCTTCCTATGTCGTTGACCTTCCATCCAGACAGGCCGAAAAATTTATCAGTGCCCCAAAAATCATCGACCCCTATCTTCAGATATCCTATACTTCAGCGCCGGGCGTACTGAATAAAACGATGCCGGGAAGGCCATCTAAATTCGAAACACCCGAAGGCTATCCGGCAATCAATCCACCCTGGGGCACTTTAAGCGCAATCAACATGAACACCGGTAAACTCCTCTGGAAGGTTCCGCTGGGAGATTATCCTGAGCTTAAAGCAAAGGGCATCCGATCCGGAACAGAAAACTACGGTGGTCCTGTTGTGACGGCTGGTGGATTGATATTCATTGCCGCCACTAAGGACGAAAAATTCAGGGCTTTCAATAAAAGAACAGGGGAATTGCTGTGGGAAACAGATCTGCCTGCCTGCGGGTTTGCCACTCCTTCTGTTTACGAGATTGATGGTAAACAATATGTGGTCATCGCCGCCGGTGGAGGCAAAATGGGAACAAAATCATCAGATGCCTATGTGGCATTTTCGTTAAAAACCGCGAAAGGGATGTGACCCATCAATAGTAAGATTATTATAGTCTACAAATATGAAGAACATCATCCTCTCATTTATTTATTGTTTGCTTTTCATGGCAAAAAGTGCCGTTTGCCTTTCCCAGTTTCCGGAGAAGACCAATGTTGATGATCTGATATTTGGCGCTATCGATTTTCATATTCATTCTTCCCCGGATGTATTTGACCGAAGTCTCACCGATATTGAGGTGGCACAATTGGCTGAAAAAAAAGGCTTCAGGGCGATTGTATTAAAAAATCATGTAAGCAGTACTGCCGCCAGAGCCGTGTTGGTGAATACCCAGCTGACAAAAATAAAAGCGTATGGAGGAGTTGTATTGAATAAAGCGGTAGGGGGCATTAATCCTGAAGCAGTAGTATGGATGCACAGAATGTCGCCGGAATATGGAAAGATTGTCTGGTTCCCAACCTTTGACGCAGCTTATCATAAGACGATTACCAAGGATGCCGGTGAAGGAGTCACTATCCTTAAGGATGGTAAACTCGTGGATGCTGTCAAAACTATACTGCAAATAATTTCAAAAGAAAACTTAGTACTGGCAACGGGCCATTTATCACCCAAAGAGATATTTATTTTAATCAACGAAGCAAAAAAAACGGGTGTTAAAAATATTCTTATAACCCATCCTTTAAATGTTGAGCCTGGATTAACGGTCGACCAGATGAATGAACTTGCCCAAATGGGCGCCATCTTGGAGCTTACTTATTTAGGCTATTTGTCGGGGCCGGGTGCTCCCTTGGGGTTTCTTCAAAAATCGAATCATATCAGTATGGATGCAATGGTTCAGGTTATAAAGAAAATTGGCGCTAAGAATTTTTTGCTCAGTAGTGATTTAGGCCAGGTAGGAAATGCAACGCCGCCGGATGGCATAAAGATGTTTGTGAGCCAACTGATGGAAAAAGGTATTTCTATGGATGAGATCAATATCATGATCAAAACAAATCCTGCCAAATTGCTTGGCCTGCAATAGGAACTGATTTTAATCCGGACCCAATGCGACAGATTGAGCTGCATATAAGTAAATATTGCCATCACTAGGTTTTCTCAACAATTGGAGTAAAGTCTTCACAATTAAAATTGCTGTTATATGCAATATAATCTACTTAAATCAAGGACTACTTTTTATGCCCTTGTTTTACTTCTTTTTATCCTGAAAGCTTTAGAGGTGAATGCCCAGGGACAACCAAGCCTGGTTAGAGGTGTAATTACAAACAATAATGGCGATCCTCTTGGGGGAGTTTCTGTTATAATTAAAAATCAAAAAAACAACTTTACGGCAGGCACAAGTACAGATAGCTCAGGCCTTTTCACTTTTGCGTTGGTATCTTCCGGAGGGCCGTATACTTTTAATTTTTCAACTGTCGGATATGAAACCAAAGCATTGTCGGGCTACAGCATTAAAGAAGATGTTACCCTGTCATTAGCGGTGACGATGAAACAGACCATTGCCGATTTAGACCAGGTTGTAGTTGTTGGTTACGGTGCACAAAAACGAAAGGACTTAACGGGTTCGGTAGCGTCGGTAGGCACCGGCCAAATAAAGGACCTGGCCATAACCCGTATCGACCAGGCACTGGCAGGCCGTGTAGCAGGTGTTCAGGTTAAAGCCGTATCCGGCGAGCCGGGGTCGGCTCAGCAGATACGGATTCGGGGTGTGGGAAGTATTTCTGCAGGGGTGAGCCCTTTATATGTTATCGATGGGTTTCCTACAGATAATATTCAAACGCTTAACCCCAATGATATTGAAAGTTTGGATATTTTGAAAGATGCTTCGGCAACCGCTATTTATGGTTCACGTGGA
>JBBJOD010000552.1:0-3452 GCA_037721715.1 Chitinophagaceae bacterium
GGTTTCGATGGTAAATTTCCCGTTACCATCGTTTACCAGCAGATAGGAACGCGGAGTTTCGCCATATTTTCCGGCTACAACACGACCGCCAACAAACAGGTCCATATCACCATCCTTGTCAATGTCGCCAGGAGCAGCAACCGATTTGTTGCCAAAGTAAAGTGGCAAGCCTGGTGACCTTGTGAAGAGTCCTGCACCATCGTTCACATACAGCCTGTCAACCAAACGAAAATCATTTCCTTCCCATTCGTTTCCACCGCTCACTACATAAAGGTCAGGGTCCTTGTCATTATCAGCGTCAAAAAATACAGCATTCACGTCTTCACATAGCCGGTCAGATTCGAACAAGAGAGTATTCGACTTTTTAAATCCCCCAGAAGCATCCTGGATGTATAGTGCACCTGCCTGGGCTGCGGCACCGCATGCGTAAAAATCATCCAGCCCGTCTCCATTTACATCACCCACTGCAAGTTTGGGGCCCTCTGTTGAAACGCCATGAAGGATTAAGGGTTGCACCGCAAAATCGTTAAAGAAATTTTCTTTGTGCACAAAATCTATGCCTTCCATATTTTTGATGGGGGTAAACAAAGGCTGGTCGAAAACTACTTTGTTTTTTTCATGAGATGCACTGTCCTGCTGAAGGGTTATTCGCTGGTTAGTTTTCACATGATACCACTCCTGCACGGTGCCTGAACTATCTGGCCAGGTGACTCTTAAAGTATCTATTACCTGGTGGTTACCCAGGCCAATAACAACATTGCCGGAAGAGCTACTTTGAAAGCCCCGCGTTGCGGTTTGATAGCGATGGAATTTCTCACTACCAGCAGAAAGCTCAAAAGCAGCGCCCAGCCCTGCTTTGTTTTTTTTATTGCCTTTTAATTGGATGGATATATAGTTAGTACGACGTATGGCATTTGTATTATTGCGGTAGATGTCGGCATATCCATTGAGGTTGTTTAATACCAGGTCAAGGTCACCGTCGTTGTCAAAATCAGCATAGGCGGCACCGTTAGAAAATCCTTGCTTGCTAAAACCTTCTGCTTTGCTAACCTCTGAAAATTTCAGTGAGGAAGTGCCCCTGAACAGGTAATTGGATTGCATTCCGGGAGGCATCAAATTGAAAGCGCTGTCATTTAATTTCTTTTTTGTTGCATCATAGGCTTCCGGCGTATGTGCATAGTAGTTCATAAAATCAAGGTCGTTGGGCCGCCGGTAAATGCCATTGGTAATAAACAGGTCGCAGATCCCATCGTTGTCAAAGTCGGCGAGCAGTGGCGACCAGCTCCAGTCAGTTGCTGCAATACCCGAGAAAAGTGCAATGTCACTGAATCGCCTTCCGGCGCCCCGGTTTAGTTGCAGGCAATTACGCGAACATTGTGCCTGGTAGCCAAATCCTAATTTGTACTGGTAAATTTCCAGGGGGTCATCAGGCATTGAGGACTTTAATATTTTTTCATCTGCAGGCAGCATATCAAGCGTGACCAGGTCGACCCATCCATCATTGTTTATATCGGCTGCATCACTGCCCATTGAGAAATGGCTTTCATGCCCAAACGCCTGCTTGTTCAATTCTGAAAAGCTACCGTTGCCGTTATTCAGGTAATAGTAATCTTCTTCGTTGAAATCATTGCTTACATATATATCAGGCCATCCATCATTGTTGAAATCATTTACGATAGCGTTCAAGCCATAGCCTATGCGGCCGTTAAAAATTCCAGCAGCAGCCGTAACATCTACAAAAAAATTTTTACCATTGCTTGTTTCATTCCTGAATAATTTGTCACCGCTTGCTGCATCGGGTATATGCCTGGATGCAGTGTCTGAGTATTTTTCAGTTGAATGCACCGCATGCTTTACTATGAAAACATCCAAATCTCCATCCTTGTCGTAATCTAAGAAAGTGGATTGTGTGTTGAAGCCTTCTTCATTCAAGCCATAACCAGCCGCCTCATCGGAAAAACCAAGTTTCCCGTTATTGATATATAATTGATTTCTGCCGATCATGCCTTCGTAACCACCAACAGCACAAACATAGATATCCAGCCAGCCATCTCCGTTTACATCGGCCATCGTAACACCGGTCTTCCAGTTGCCTTCACCCTTTACACCGGCAATTGCTGTAATATCTTCGAACTGCAGATGTCCCTTGTTAAGAAAAAGTTTGTTGTCGCCCTGGTTAGAAGTAAAATAAATATCAGCCAGTCCGTCGTTATTGATATCCCCGGTAGCTACACCTCCACCATTGTAGAGGTATATATAGTTCATGATATTCAGCGAGTCGGATACAGTAAGCTCATTTTTGAAGTCTACCCCGGTAGTGCTGGAGCTCAGTAAGGTAAAAAGTGGTTGTTTACCAGAACAGGAAGAAAATGTTATATACAAAAAGGGAAGGAAGAAGTAACAGTATATTTTGAAGCAGGTGTTTGCTTGTTGCACTTCTATTTTACCAGACGTTACCGGTTCATTCATAAAGATGTTTATAAGCGCTTCAAAATGTCTTCATTCATTTTATTTAAATGTCAGCGGTTAGCTATCAGACGGAAACGACATCCCGGCATTGTTTTCCTGATTGCTGATAGGCTGATCGGTGATGAAAAAACAATATAACACTATTTATTTTTTTTGTCAGCGATACCGGTAATATATTCCTTTTCAACATTTTCGAAGAATATTCCTTGAAACTGGCCTGGCCTGAGAACTGGCAAGGAAAGCTCAACGGAATTTACCACTTCAGGTGCCAGCTTGCTAATATCGAAATACCACCCAACAAATGATCTGCGGTTAGGCCTCACCGATGAGTACGCTTTCACCAATTCCACCGTTTTGCCATTCATTCTCATACTTACCTGCATGCTGTCTTCAGGCTCTGCCACCTGTATATACAAAAGCAGGCGTTCGGGTGCCAGCCAGGTGGTTTCAAAATCCGCTTTCGTCCATTTTATTGGCCAGGCATTCTTTCTTTGTTTTAATTGTTTAAATACCCAGGCCGGGATAGAAAATGAATTTTCATATTTACCGCCAGCAAACAGAGGATCAAATTTGCCCACCTGCTGCATGGTTCGAAAAGATCTGCCTGCAAAGGTTACATCACCGCTCACGATTTTACCTTGTTGAACGAAGCTAGTTCCCTTACCATTGATGATGACATTAGACAGGCTTTTGCTTTGTGGCAACGCTACTTTCCAGTTAACCTCACTGCCCGGCTCGCCGGTTACATCGTCCAGGTATAGTGTTGTGCCTGTTAACTTTGTTTTCCCGGTCACATTAAATAGGCGGGTCGCTGTATCATCCTGCGTTGCCGGCTCTATTGAAAGTACAAGAGCCGAAGTGCCATCCATATCAAGGTGTAACAGGTCGCCCTGTTGCCAGTGAATGGCATTGCCGGCTGGTGAAATTTGCAGCCCATCCAGTGGATACAACGTTTTGATTTTATAAGGCCCAGGCCGGGTAAT